>JBGTCM010000259.1:0-7760 GCA_041748795.1 Pyrinomonadaceae bacterium | reverse complement strand
GTTGGTATGACTCTGGCGGAAGAAACTCAAGCACCCAATGGAATGATGTTATGGGCATGATTGGTGCCTCGGCGACGAGGCTTGACGAGAGTTACTTGCGTGAATGGGCTGAAACCCTGGGCGTAAGTGATCTGCTTGGGGCAGCTTTCAAAGCTGCGCACGGAAATTACAAGAGTTTAGACGAATGAGAATCAACATCATCGGCGGCGGGCCGGCAGGAATGTATTTCGCAATCCTGATGAAGAAGTCGGACCCGGCGCATGAGATCACTATCTACGAACGCAATGGTCCTGACGATACGTTCGGGTGGGGCGTGGTTTTCTCCGGGAAGACCCTGGCAAATTTGCGCGAGGCCGATCAAGAATCACACGCCGCGATCACCCGGAGTTTCGAGGCATGGGACAACGTTGATGTAGTCCATCGCGATGAGAAGATTTCAATTCATGGAAATAGTTTTTCCGGCATCGCCCGTCTGGACCTGCTGAAGATTCTGCAACGACGGTGCGACGAACTCGGCATCCGACTGGTTTTCCGTCACGAAATTTCCGATATCGATTCTTTGCGTGCTGACTGCGATTTGCTGGTCGCCGCGGACGGAGTTAACAGCACAGCCAGAAAGCACTATTCCGACGAATTTGCTCCCACGCTCGACTTTCGTCCCAATCGTTACATCTGGTACGGCACAAACAAACTCTTCCATGGTTTAACCCTGACCTTTCGGCGAGACGATGCCGGTGTTTTCGCCGCGCACTCTTATAAATTTAGTAAAAACACCAGCACATTCATTGTCGAATGCGATGAGAAAACCTGGCAGTCGGCGGGTTTCGCCCAACTCGATGACGCACAAACGCGCGCTTACATCGAGAGAGTGTTTGCTCAGGATCTGGATTCTCAGTCGCTCCTCTCCAACAATTCGAAATGGATCAACTTCCTGCTGGTGAAAAACGGGCAGTGGAATTTTGAGAATGTAGTGTTACTCGGCGATGCGCTGCACACGGCCCATTTCTCGATCGGCTCAGGCACCAAGCTGGCGATTGAAGATGCCATCGCGCTTCATGAATGTTGTCAGAAGACGAGTAATGTTCGCACAGCGCTTGCTGACTTTGAATCAGTGCGCAAACCGGTTATTGAAGCGTATCAGTCGGCGGCTTACGAGAGCATGCGCTGGTTTGAAAACGCGCGACAGTTTATGAATCTGAGTCCAATTGAATTGGCCTACGCGTTGATGACCAGAAGCGGGCGCGTTGACTATGAAGATTTGAAACGCCGTGATCCGGCGTTTATCGCGGATTATGAGGCCGCGAAATGAATGGATTAGGAATAATTATTTTTTTGTGACGGGGGAATAAAGTTAGAGGTCGGGAAGGTGGGCTTGCCCCCGCTCTTCGCCGAGCCTCTCCAGCCGTGAGAGCTTCAATCGACAGCAGCAACGGAATCAGAATGATTTCATGAACTCAGTTACTCACGGAAGAGCGGGGGCAAGCCCACCTTCCCAACCTCTAACTACTCAGAGTCTAAACGATTACTGTGATCCTGCCTTCTGCCTCGTGCCGCTTATCTGTTCCATTCGGGCGCTAACAACCGTCGTCGTCCATCATCTACGGTAGCAATGTTCGGTTCATCTAGTTGCATACGGTCCCAGAGTTTGCACGTCACGGGACGGTGCGCCTGGTCCAGCGCCTCGCAGTAGTTCGTATAAGTGCAACGCCTTACTTCCTCACCACGCCCCCGTTTCACTTTTATGAACCAGTCAGGATCAGCCAATGCCTGGCGCGCAAGACCAACGATGTCAGCGTGGCCGTTTTGCAAAATCGACTCAGCCTGTTCGAATGTGCTTATTCCGCCAGTGCCAACTACCGGAGTCTGAAATCCTGCCGCATTCACCGCACGCTTTATCGCGGCAACCAGCGGCACGCTGCGCAGAAAAGGACCTGTTTCGTCAGACAACACTGTAGGCATGCATTCGTAACCGCTCTGGCCCGTGTAGGGATAAACAGCCTGCCCCACTTTTGGCTGCTGGGCGTCTTCAAACTTCCCACCCTTCGAGATCGAGAGAAAATCAAAACCCGCTCGCGCAAACTCAACTCCGAAGTAGACTGCGTCGTCGATCCGATTGCCTCCTTCAATAACTTCGTCACCCAGAAATCGTACGCCGACAACATAGTCGTTTCCGGCTTGTTGGCGCACCGCGCGATAAACTTCCAGCGGCAGTCGGGCGCGATTTTCCCTTGGGCCGCCGTACCCGTCATTGCGGTCGTTCAGGGCGCTAAGAAAACCAGCCATCGTATACGCGTGCGCGTAATGAAGTTCGACCCCGTCGAAGCCGGCCTCTCTTGCGCGACCGGCAGCCTCGGCAAATATTCTCGGCAGCACTTCCGGAAGTTCACGAACATGCGGAAGATCGGTGTCGGTGACAGATTCGCGATAGCCAAACCTCAAAGCCTCCAACTCGCGAGCCCGGAGTACTTTCTCAACAACTTCATCCGGAGCGTTTAAAAGAAACTTTCGCACTTCGGATTCGATAGCATCGAGCCATCCTGAGTCACTTGTGATATCAACTAACGCACCCCGATGCTCATCCGTTATCTGTAAAAACCGTTCGAAGTATTTATCTCTCTCAGGGCGTCTCTTAACACTAAGGAAATCGATGATCTGTATGAACAGTTTTGTGTTTCCTTCGCTTGCCTCGCGAACGGTTTCGACCAGCTTTCGTAGCCCCGGAATAAAACGATCGTGGCCGATGCGTAGGAGAGGTCCGCTGGGGATATCTCGAACGCCAGTCGCTTCTACAACCAAGACGCCTGGACGTCCTTCAGCAAAACGTCGATACCAATCGAGGTTTTCCTGAGTTACAAAACCCTCTCCTGTAGCTCGCCAGGGCACCATCGCCGGCACCCACGTTCGGCTTTCAGCTTGTGTAGGACCAATCTTGATAGGTTGGAAAAGACGAGACGCTTCCGCCTCTTCAGCCGTGGGCCAGCGCGTGTCAGGGATCTGGTGCCGGATCGGGTTCTTGAATTTCCACATCTTGGTTGAGTCTACCAGTACTAGAAAAAAGCCACTCGGGCAAGCAACGGTCGACCAAACCTGCTTTAACCAACCGCTCTGTGGTAAATTTGGTTAGCCTTGCAAATTAAAGTGGAGTGCACCGATTTGGTTGACGACCTTCTTAAGTGGCGGCTTGAGTTTCCTATTCTGGGAAAGACTGTGTATCTAATTTCCCACAGTCTGGGCGCGATGCCCCGGGAGACTTTCACACTGCTCACCGAATACGCTGAAACCTGGGCCACGCGCGGCGTGAGGGCGTGGGCCGAAGGTTGGTGGGATATGCCCGTAACCACCGGCAACGAGGTCGCAAAGATCATTGGCGCCGATCCCGACACCGTAGTGATGCATCAGAATGTTTCGATTTGCCAATCACTCATTCTTTCCTGCTTTGAGCCTACACCAAAGAGAAATAAGATCGTCTACTCGGAACTGAATTTTCCATCGGTAATGTATGTTTATGAAGCGCACGCGCGCGGCGGAAAACTCCGAATCGAAACGGTAAAGTCAGACGACGGCATTACCGTGTCGCTCGATCGCTTTCTGGAAGCGATTGATGAAGAGACCCTGCTGGTTCCCTTCTCTCACGTGCTTTTCAAAAGTGGTTTTCTCCAAAACGCGAAGGCCATAACCGAGCGTGCGCACGAAGTCGGAGCACGCGTCGTGCTTGACTGTTATCAATCGGCAGGAACAGTTCCTTTCAGCGTCAAAGATTTAAATGTGGATTTCGCCACCGGTGGTTCTGTTAAGTGGCTCTGCGGAGGTCCGGGCGCAGGCTATCTTTATGTTCGTCCCGACCTGCATGACCAGCTCGAACCTAAAACCACAGGCTGGATGGCACATGAACAACCGTTTGCATTCGATACCGAGCTGAAGTATGCAACCGGCATCAGAAGGTTTCTCCATGGCTCGCCGGCTATTCCGGCGCTTTACGCAGCGCGCTCCGGGTATCAAATAATCAATAACGTTGGAGTGGGAAATATCAGACAAAAAAGCATGCGACAGACAGGGCGATTAATTGAGCTCGCGGAAGAAGCAGGTTTTGAAGTTACCAGCCCGAAGAATGCAGCAGATCGCGGAGGAACAATCACGGTCGGACATCCTGACGCCGGGGCCATCACCAATGAACTGATCAAACGCGAGATCATCGTCGATTACCGGCCGGGAGCTGGAATACGAATCTCACCACACTTCTATAACACCGACGAAGAAATGGAAACAGTAATTAACGAGATGAAAAAGATTCGCGACACGAGAGCTTACGAGTCGGCTGGGAAAGTTAGCGCCGCCTTTTGAAAATCAAAGCGGCACGCCATGAAGCAATTTCTCGAATCCCAAAACTTTCTGCAAACCGTGATCGAAGAGGCCGATAGGAATAGCCAGGGGGCGCAGCAACTGGTTGACGGTCTGAGTGACAATCAAATGAGTTGGACGTCATCGCCAGATAGATGGAGCATCGCTCAGTGTCTGGACCACCTGGCGATAACCAGCAGGCAGTTCAACTCCTACTTCACCACGGCGATCAAACAGGGTCGCCAAAAATGGCCGGTCACGTCAGCCTTGCCATACAAGCCAAGCTGGGTGGGTGGCTGGCTAATCAGGCAGGTGGTTCCTGAGACAACAAGGAAAGTCCCGGCGCCAAAGGTTTTTCGGCCATCGCAATCAGCTCTTATTGAAGGTGCGCTGGATAACTTTCTAAACCAGCAAAGCATGTTTCTAGGTTTTGTTCGTGAAGCTCGGGGAATTGATTACAACAAAGTAAGATTGAGATCCCCTGTGACCCCATTGATGCGTTACAGCCTGGCCGATGCTTTCGTAGTTACCGTGGTTCACGGTTGGCGACACCTGGCACAGGCTAAGAGAGTCCGCGACACTTCAGAGTTTCCTGCATAAACGAATATATGTCCAACGATTACGGCAAGAATTCGCTGCTCTCTTACAATTCATATCTTAAAGTTCAGGATCTGAGTGGACTTCAGCAATGCCTCTCAGATCCGCAACATCACGAAGAGTTGTTGTTTATCACAGTTCATCAAGCCTATGAGCTGTGGTTCAAACAGATTCTTCATGAAATCGATTCCGCCATCAGCTTGATGAGCGAAGACCGCCTCGCTGCGGCGGCGCGTGCGCTGCGACGAATAATAGAAATTGAGAAGCTATTGATTCCCCAGATTCATATTCTGGAGACCATGACCCCGATCAACTTCCTTGGATTCCGTGACGAGCTGAATCCCGCCAGTGGTTTTCAATCCATGCAGTTTCGAGAGATCGAATTCTCCTCCGGATTAAAGGATGAAAAACTTCTGCAGGAATTCCGCGACGATGAATTCGCTAATCCTCGTTTGCGTGCGCGCTTTGAGCAACCAACTTTGCGCGACGCCTTTTTTGCTGCGGTATCGAAGAGAGGCTTCGACGCCCCCGCGCTTGATGGATCTTTAGACGAAGAAGAACGGAAGAAACGTTACGGCAAGCGAACCAGGGCGGCATTGGAAATTCTGACTCATTTCGAAGACCGCTTCGAAGAATTTCACTTAGCTGAAAGCTTGCTGGAGCATGACGAGTATTTTTCTCTCTGGCGGTCGCATCACATTAAGATGGTGGAACGTATGGTGGGAACGAAACGCGGCACGGGTGGTTCTGAAGGTGTCGGGTACCTGCGCACCACGCTCGATAAAAAGTTTTTCCCGGAACTGTGGGAAGCGCGCACTTACCTCGATAGTAAGCATGGCGAAGGCGGTTGTCCTTTTGCCAAAGAATGAAGTCTAACTTCACGCATTTCAAAGTCTCCTGAATATGGGACGTGAACGAAGAAGGTCTCCGCGAGTAAACGTAAACCTACCGGCGCGCTGGGAGGGCGTGTTAACACTTCAAGACGCGGATGTCACGAATTTAAGCCTGCATGGTTGTTTTGTCCTCAGCGGTGGAACGGTTGAAAATAAGGAGTTGGTTCGGGTAGAAATAATACTTCCCGATAACACAGAGATCTCCGCCTGGGGTGAAGTGGTTGATGCCGCTAACGAGATAGGGTTCGCGGTGCAGTTCACTTCGATACCGGATGATGAACTCGATCGTTTGCAGCAGTTTATCGCCAACCTCCTGGCTGAGGGCGCAGGCGATGCTTGAGCTTGATGTTGTTCCGTTTGCGTAACCCTTAAGACAATGACGGTCTCATTTCCCGAACGCTTCAACATGGCGGAATACTTCCTCTACCACAACCTGGAGGAAGGTCGGGAGAACAAAGTCTGCATATACTTCGAAGATAAAAAGTTCACCTACGGTGAGACTGCGCGTCGGTCGAATCAGGTGGGAAATGCGCTGCGGGAATTGGGTCTCGAGATTGAAGATCGCATCCTGATTGTCCTGCCGGATTGTCCGGAATTTGTTTGGATCTGGTTTGGCGCGGCGCGCATCGGCGCAGTAATCACAATGGTCAATCCGCTGCTGCCGTCGGAGGATTACGATTACTATCTCGCTTACACGCGCGCTCGCGTAGCTGTCATTCCGCAAACCCTCGCGGAAAGTTTTCGCAAGGTCGCTAGCCGTTCCCAATACTTGAAGGCAGTTCTTGTCGTCAATGAAGGCGCCGCGGACCTTCCTCATTATCAAGACAGTGACACCGGAAAAGACCACTCCTCTGTCCATCAGCGGCGCGCACCGACGTGGGTTCCTTTTAACGAGCTTGTTGACGCTCAGTTGGACGAATGCCTTCCCGCCGACACGCACCGTGACGATATCGCAATCTGGTTGTTTACTTCCGGTTCGACGGGCCATCCAAAGGGCGCGGTTCACCTGCAGCACGATCTGCCTTACAACACGGAAGTCTTTGCCAAGAGCACGATCGGTGTAAATGAAGACGACCTGACATTGTCCGTGCCCAAACTATTCTTTGGTTATGCTACGGGTACAAACCTGCTGTTTCCGTTTTCAGTTGGCGGCGCCACGGCGCTATTCGCTGAACGCTCGACTCCAGAGAAATTATTTGAATTGATTGCACGTTATCGGCCCACGATTCTCACCACCGTTCCTACCATGATTAACTCCATGCTGAATTTCGTCGATGTCAGCAACCACGACCTGTCGAGCTTGCGATTCTGTTATTCAGCTGGTGAGGCGCTACCGATTGAACTCTACGAACGTTGGAAACAGACCGTAGGCGTGGAGATCTTTGACGGCATCGGCTCCGCGGAAATGTTTCATATCTATATCTCCAACCGGCCCGGCGATGTGAAACCTGGGAGCCTCGGTAAAGTTGTAAACGGTTACGAAGCCAGAATAGTCAACGCAGAAGGCCGGCAGGTTGCGACTGGAGACATGGGCACGCTGCGAATCAAGGGCGACTCTGCGGCGCTTTGTTACTGGAACGCCCAAGAGAAATCGAAGGAAACCTTTGCGGGAGATTGGTGCACCACCGGTGACCAGTTTCACGTTGATGTTGATGGCTATTATTGGTATCACGGACGCACTGACGAGATGCTGAAGGTGTCGGGCATCTTTGTCGCACCTGCCGAGATTGAGAATTGTCTGCTCCAGCACGAAGCCGTCCTGGAGTGTGCAGTGATCGGCGCAGACGCCGGCGACGGTCTCATCAAACCAAAGGCATTTGTGGTTTTGCGTGAAGAGTTTGATTCGGGCAATTCACTGGATGAAGAATTGAAAGTGTTTGTGAAGACGCACTTGGCCGCTTACAAGTATCCACGCTGGATCGATTTCGTTTC
>JBGTCM010000258.1:0-2009 GCA_041748795.1 Pyrinomonadaceae bacterium | reverse complement strand
GAGAAACTCCGATTTCCACACGGCATCAGGAACGCCAACCGATAACAGCGCCCAGCGCGGACGCGATCCCATAGCTGCAATGTCGGAAAGGGAAACGGCGAGCGCTTTATGACCGAGCAGTTCAGGCCGGGTAGTGTCGCGTCGAAAGTCTATGTCCTCTACCAACAGGTCCGTGCTGATGACCACATCCGTGCCGGTAAAAGACTTGATCACCGCTGCATCGTCGCCAATGCCGCGGACCAGGTCGGCCACATCGCTGTTCCGTGCTTCGGCCGCCGCTCGGATTTTCTTGATGCGATCAAATTCGTTCATTGGGGGTTAAGAGTATCAGAACCTTGACCAGGCAAAGGTCTCGAAGGGGGGCAGAGCAACAACCCGAAGGGTTCGAAGAAAGTAGCCGGTGGTCGGAGCGTAGCGTAGACCACCGGAAAGCAGCGTGTTATTCGATAGCACCCTGGAGGGGTGCCAGATTTTCTTCCACCCTTTCAGGGTGGTAATTCTTCTTCCCATCCTTCCGGTGGTCTGCGCTTCGCTACGACCACCGGCTACTATCTGACAGCCCTTCAGGCTGTATCGATCCGCGTTTATCCGTGAAAATCTGCGGCTGATGTTTTGCGCGGCTAAAGATTGCGCCTTAGCGAATCGAGGCCGGCTTCAATTGTTTCGATTTTGGTGGAGAAAGAAAAACGCAGATGTCCCTCGCCGTGTTCGCCGAACACCACGCCGGGAACGGTCGCGACCTGCGCGCGTTCAAGCAATATCTCGGCTGCTTCACGACTGTCTGCGCTCACGCGTGTGACATCCGGAAAGGCATAAAAAGCGCCGGCAGGTTTTTCGCAAAGGAAACCCAGCTCGTTTAGTCCTGCCAAAAGTAAATCACGCCGCTCCTGGTAAGCGACGCGATTGGCTTCCAGCATGTTTGATTCGATGGTAAACGCAGCTAGCGCCGCCCATTGTGTTGGAGTCGAAACTCCGTTCGATGAGTACAAGGTTGTCTTGCGCATGCCCGTCATCCAGGGCTCGGCCGCGACAGTGTAGCCAAGTCGCCATCCCGTCATCGCATATGATTTTGAAAGAGTGAAAATCGTGATTGTGCGTTCAAACATTCCTTCAAGAGATGCAATCGAACAGTGCTCACCGTCGTAGATCAAATCCTCATAGGCTTCATCCGCGAGAACTACGAGGTCGCGTTCCTGTGCGAAACGTGCAACCGCGCGTGCTTCGTCTCGAGTGAAGACGACGCCGGAAGGGTTCTGAGGGGTGTTGTAATAGATCGCCCGCGCGCGGTTAGTCGCGTAACGCGCCAGGGTTTTTTCGAAACCCTCAGCGCGCGCCTCGCTCGTTGGAACCAGGACGGTTCTCCCTTCGCAGTGTGCGATCAGATCCTTAATCGGTGTCCAGAACGGAGAGAAGACCAACACGTCGTCATCCGGATTCACCACAGACTGAAACGCACCGAAGAGTCCCTGCATGCCACCGTTCATGATGATCACGTCGGCTGCCTGCGCTGGAATGTTGTTTTTGATCCGCAGCTTGTCAGCAATCGCCTCACGGAGCTCGGGTATGCCTGAAGAAGGCGCGTATCGAGTCTTGTTCTCGTCGAGCGCGCACTTCATCGCCTCCTTAATATGGTCGGGCGTGTGCATGTAGGGCTCACCACCCTCAAACTGATAGACCGTCGCGCCCTGCGCGCGCAGCTTCATTATTCGATTGCGAATATTGACGATGTCGGAAAAGCCAATGTTGTCGAGCCGTGAGGCAAGGCGAAAAACCGTAGAAGAGCTTGTCACTAGTGGAATAATCCTTCGAATGCTGATTGCGGATGGCGGATTATAGCTTGGCGATCAGGAAGCGTCTAGCGAGTGGATCTTATAAAGAGGACGAACAATTATGAGGAGAGCCGTAACAACCTCTCAGGTAGGGAAGGAGGGCATGCCCCCGCTCCTCCGTTAATGACCCCAATTCATGTGGAAACGCATTGTCACTCACGACTAACCCTAAGCGACGAA
>JBGTCM010000257.1:0-2885 GCA_041748795.1 Pyrinomonadaceae bacterium | reverse complement strand
AGGCGCCGCTTTGGCCCGCGGCGGCTTGACGCCGCTTTCCAAGGAAGAGTGTTGCTGCAGGTGCGTGGTACTCGTGGTTGGGCCAAAGCGGCGCCGGGCCGCCGCACTCTAAGGAGGGGCCTGTGCCGTTACCGGACCGTGTAGTCCTCGACAACAAATCGTTTCTTCAGTAGCTCCAGATTTCCCAACGCCAGATTGAAGTTAGTTCCCGCAATAACCTTCTTGCCGCCATCTGTTGTTACCCAGTCAACTACCTGAGGCGCATTTGTCCGAAGGTAGCCGGCGTCATCCTTGTCGATGGGTTTTCCGTCTTTTCTCGAGAACACCCAGACGAACGTGTATTGCCCCTTGCGTACGTAATCCAGGTCTTTCTCGAAGCCGGTCAGTGGTGACGCAGCAGGAGCTGGCGCTGCAGGAGCTGGCGCCGAGTTCCCGGTTTGGCTATTTGACGATGGCTGATTACCGCCGCCGCATGCGGTAACGCCAATCACTAGCAGCGTGAGTGCCAGCGATCCATTAAGAAGTCTGTTTGGCATAAGGGCTCAGATAATAATCCAAAAAGTCGCGGTTAGGAATCGTCAATGGATCCGCTATCTTAGACTTGGCTAATAAAGGAATCTTAAACAGCTTGAGGTAAGGAAGACGGGCTTGCCCCCGCATTAGTTCTTTCAATATTAACGCGCGAGGCAAAACGCGCGGGGGCAAGCCCACCTTCCTTTCCTCTAACCATTTGAGCGGTGATTCCTGCGGTCTAAGTTCATTGTTACGGCTCTTCTTCGGGTTCCTCGGCAGGCGTCGTCTCGTCCGGCTCCGGTGCTTCTTTCTGATCGAGTATATGAAGGATCGTGCACTCGTTATCTTCGTACACTATTTCAAACCAGCCGCTCTGCCGGGCATTGTCAAAAAAGTCCTGGTGCAGATTATCCGTGAAGACATAACGTGATCCAAAGCGATCACGAATTAATGGACCAGGGTCTTCTTCTTCACCCAGCGTAATTCGATCATAGAGTTTCGAGAGCGCCGGATCTCTATCGTAGAGATATGTCGGGTCTAACCCCGAAACGTAGATATGCGTGGGGTCGTAATAGAACAGGCGAGGGAAGTCGTCCCAGTCAGTGTTGAAAACTGTCTGACCGGCAGGCACGTTAGCCCGCATCCACTCAGCACCCCGTTTGTAATAGTCGTGCGGCTCGCTTCCCGCGATGTCTCTGATAGTCGCGCGCAGGTTGAAGAAAAGCACTGTGCCGAGAATGATCGCAACTAGCGCAATGCCCAGGGTCTGCCACAGTGCTTTTGTTTGATCTTCCTTTGTGGTCGGGACTGATTCGGATCTATCGAGGAAAGGTTGCAGCTCATCAAGCATCTCTGAGGGCAAATGCGTTAGGGACGAACGCGCGCCCATCAACCACGGCTGCAGCGCAAAGGCAGAAAACATCACCGCAAAGGGCGGCCAATACTCCGCAATTCGTTTCCAGCGCGCTGTCATGATCATTAGCGCGGTGGAAAAGATCAGCATGAACAAAGAATGGTGCGCTCGCTTACGATCAGCCGGGTCAAAAGCGATGTAGCCAGTCAACATTGCGGCGCAAGCAACCACTGAATTAAGCAGGAATTCCCAGGAATCGTAGGGATACCACTCTTTCCCCACGCTGGTAGAAAACTCTGAAGCCGTGATCTTTATTCGAATGTGCTGAAAAAGAAGCTGTAGATTAGTCGGAAAGTAGGGATTGATGACCAACCCCGCGGCAGCTCCCGCCAGCACCCAGGCCAGCGGGCGCCATTCAAAGCGCCGTTCAGTCCAACCGATGACCGCAGTCCAAATCAGGGCCGCGAGGATTAGCAGCACAAACATGTCGTAAGTAAGAGCGAACACAAAGGTGAGCGGAACCAGCGGCCAGTACTTTTTTTTGAAAAGTAGATAGATTCCAATCACCAGATAAATGATGGCGAATGGCGGCGCTTTGGACATGTTCATCCGGTAAAGAAACGGCGCGGAGCAGGCGAGCAACGCAAGCAGCCAGATCAGCGAATAGCGGATCCGGTAGTGGACCAGCAGCCAGTAACAGGAAAAAACCGCTACGCTCGCGAATATGGTCGCCGAGATTTTTGCGGCCAGACGAAGGTCGGCGAACCATGTAAACGGGATCTGAAAACCATGGAATAGCAGGTGGTGGTCTACGAAATGTTTCGGATCCAGCGTGGTGAGCGGGAGCCAATTAAAGGGCGGTGGAAGGATTCCCTGGCGCAGAGCGTCCCAAAGGATGCGGCTCCATTTGATGTGATAGTAACCATCAAAGTCGCCGCAACAAATGGCGTCGGTGGAAAACTGTAATCGCAGAAATATGATGGCGATGACGATCGCCGCCGTAGTCAGCAGTAGAAGACGCGATGCAGTCTCCGATTGCAGCCAGCCTGGAAGATGTGGCGAGGTTTTCATTTACCGCCCAACTGTTTTTGCCGCGAACGCTCTCTGGTCTCACAGTTGATCGATAAGATCGAGGAAAGCGCGGGGATCGATTGGCTTGGTTACGTGTTCATTAAATCCGGCGCTGAGCGAGCGATTGCGATCGTCAAACATCGAATAGCCTGTGACGGCAACCATCGGTATGCTTTCGTAACCGGGTAATAGTCTTAAGGCTTTCGCAAGTTCATAGCCATTCATCTCAGGCATGCCAATATCGGAAATCACCACATCGAAGTGATGCTCGCGTGCGAGATTAATCGCGTCAGGGGCTGAGGATGCGGTTGACACCTCATATCCGGCGTGTGTCATCAACACGGATAGCATCTCGGTGACATCCGAGACGTCGTCCACGACGAGTGCCCACCGGCGTTCTTTGGAGGGGCTGGTAGAAGATTGCGTTTTAGTAGACGCGGAATTGATC
>JBGTCM010000256.1:0-4474 GCA_041748795.1 Pyrinomonadaceae bacterium | reverse complement strand
GTGGCCAGGGACGGGCTCGAACCGCCGACGCCGGCCTTTTCAGGGCCGCGCTCTACCAACTGAGCTACCTGGCCATCTTGTGTGAAAGACCGCGTAGTATATGGACAGGTGAAAAGAACTGTCAAACCAGAGACATCCGGATCTGCAAAATTGCGGAGTATCCCCCAAAACTTGAGTTTGTCAGATTAGTCACAAAAATCCGTTGACTCGTTCGCGGTGAAGTGTATAATCGCTGCCGTTGAGGATGGGGTTGACGCCCAAACGTCAATCCAGTTTAGAAGACGACATCCGATGCAAAATTGAAAGTGCCCGCCAGTGCCAGCTCGGCCGCCGATCGCGCCCCCCGCAGTCGCTACCTTCGAGCTGGCACAGCTCTTTTTAGGGGCACTTTTTCGCATTCCTAAGCTTGAATTCCAGCCCTTGAAAATAGCTCGGCGCCTTCTCTTCCCGCTTCCGCAATCACGCTTTCCTCGTCAATTGTCACTAGTTTCCGGTCTTTCATCACGATATTGCCGTCGATCACGACGCTTTGCACGTCACTCGTTTGCCCCGAATAAACCAAAGCGGATACCAAATCTTTTGCATGCGGCGTCGAATGCAGCGAGTCAAGGTTCACAACAATCACGTCGGCACGCTTACCAGCCTCTAAACTGCCAATTTCATTTTCAAATCCGAGTGCTTTGGCGCCGCTCATGGTGGCGATGCGCAGTGCTTGCTTTGCGGGCACAACCTCGGGTCCATGCAAAGCCTTCTGTAACAGCGCCATACTGCGCATCTCTGTGAACATGTCCAGGCGGTTGTTACAGGCGGCGCCGTCTGCGCCAAGCGAAACAGAGATGCCGCGGTCCACCATTTTTGAAATCTGGGCGATACCGGAACCAAGCTTCAGGTTGGATGAAGGGCAGTGAGCAACATTGGTTTTGGTATTTAGCAGGGTCTGAAATTCGGCTTCATCCAGATGGACGCAGTGGGCGAGGACAACGTGTTGACCGGAGATTCCGACCGAATCCAGGTAGCTAACGTTGCGAAGTCCCGTTTCTTTTTCAACGATGGCGCATTCGTTTCTGTTCTCGGAGGCATGTGTGTGAATCATCACGCCTCGATCGCGGGCCAGCGTGCCGACTCGTTCCAGTAGTTCCTTTGTGCAACTCAGAGCGAAACGCGGAGCGAAACAATAACGAATTCTTCCTTCAGCCTTGCCGTCCCAGGCCTGGAGCAGACGAAGCGATTCGGCAATCGAGGCCTCTGTTTCCTCATGCAGCTGGCCTGGCACCTCATCGCCTTTGTCCATCATGCATTTGCCGACAATAGCGCGGAAACCTGTTTCATCAATCACCTTGAACACCTCTTCGGTGTGATTCACGGTTTCCATTGTGAGGGCGCAAGTGGTACCGCCCTTTATCAACTCCGCAACGCCCAGGTTAGCGGAGGCTCTGATAGAGCGTGCCGTATGCGCAGCCTCCATCGGCCAGACGCGTTTTTTCAACCAGTCCAGCAATGGCAGGTCGTCGGCCGCGCCGCGAAACAACGTCTGGCAAAGGTGAATGTGAGTTTGCACGAATCCCGGCAGCACTGCGCATCCTGATGCATCGATAACGACATCTGCCGCGACCCCGCGTTCGCCGGCACTGGCAATGCGCCCGTCGCGTATAAGAAGGTCACCCTCAACAATGGAATCGTGATCGTCCATCGTGATGAGCGTGCCGTTTTTGATCAGGATAGATTCCATAAGTTAAGCCCGCATGCCTCACGCAATCGCCGCTCGAAGGGCGGACGGGCAGGAATGCGGTGTTCTGATTACCGGCTACGAGTCAAATTCCTAAGGGAGACAGACAGGAATGTCTACCCTACTCCCGGCGGAGTGTAAAGCAAGAAACAGCGCCCGGCTGAGGTTCGAAACTCTTAACCGGGCGCTATTGTTGTGGAGGTTCAGAAGCTATTTCTTATCGGCTGTAGCGGCCTTAGCTTGTGGCGCTGCAACTGGTTCGTCGCGAACGGGCATCCCCAATTTGATTTTCACTTCCCGCTCGATCTTCTTGAGAAGGTCAGGATTCTCTTTTAGCAGCTGCTTTGAATTCTCGCGGCCCTGCCCCAAACGATCGCCCTTGTAGGAAAACCAGGCGCCGCTCTTGTCTACGACTCGCTGGGCAACGGCCAAATCAAGCAGGTCACCTTCTCGGGAGATTCCTTCTCCATACATGATGTCAAACTCGCATTCACGGAATGGAGGAGCCACCTTGTTTTTTGCAACCTTAACGCGCGTACGGTTCCCTACCACCCGATCCGCGTCTTTGATTGCGCCGATACGTCTAATATCGAGCCGCATCGAGGCGTAAAACTTCAGCGCACGGCCGCCGGTTGTCGTTTCCGGGCTGCCAAACATGACGCCAATCTTTTCGCGAATCTGGTTAATGAAGATGAAACAGGTGTTTGATTGGGCCACGATGGCGGTGAGTTTCCTGAGCGCCTGCGACATCAAACGAGCTTGCAGACCCGGTAGCGAGTCTCCCATTTCTCCGTCCAATTCGGCCCGAGGGACGAGGGCAGCGACGGAATCAACAACAATCACATCCACGCCATTAGAGCGAACGAGCGCTTCGGCAATCTCCAGCGCCTGCTCACCTGAATCCGGCTGCGAAATCAGAAGTTGATCGATATCAACTCCGAGCTTGCCCGCATAGTCGGCATCCATTGCGTGTTCAGCGTCGATATAGGCCGCAACTCCGCCGGCCTTCTGCGCTTCCGCTACGATATGAAGGGCCAAAGTCGTCTTACCCGAGCTTTCCGGCCCATAGATTTCAATTATGCGGCCGCGCGGCACGCCGCCTATTCCAACAGCCGCGTCGAGGCTTAGGGACGTGGTCGAGATTGCCGGGATATCGGAAACCTCTCGCTCGCCGAGCCGCATGATCGACCCTTTGCCAAACTTTTTTTCAATATTTGAGAGTGCGGCCTCTATTGCCTTACCGCGATCGCTTAATCGGTCATCAGCCATGACATACATCTCTTCTTTCCGCTCCTTTCACGCGACTTCGCGGCAAGGGCTTTTGTCATTTACCGCCAGAACGCGGGGAGCATAACATAACTAGCGCGAGAATGGAACACTGTTTCACACTTGCAACAGCAGATATTTTGGTTTCGAAACTCCGTCTGATTAGGGAACGACCGCAGCCACTGAGTTACTACTTGCGGCTCGGTTAGCCAATCACTTCTTCGATGGGACGGCCAGTTCGCCGCTCAACCTGTTCCGACAGCGAGGGAAGCTCGGCCGAGCTTTCATCCCGAGAAATACGCTCGATGCGCCACATCGGAAAAAACAGATCGCCAAAGCCGACGAATGGCTCATCATGAACAACGGCTCGCAGCCAGTCGTCGAAGGAATTCAGATCCAGCCCACGTAAGAAGACGCCGGCCGAGGTAATGTCCTCGAGAATCCCCCAGGTTTTTTCTCGCGGACTGTGAAGAACGATTAGGACCGCACTTCCCTTCCGGATTCCAAATTTCGTTTCGCCAATTTCCTTATTAGTTTCCTTCATGATTCCCAGTTCAGCAATACTCAGCCGCGTCCCCTCGAAATCCCACTAATGCCAGCCTTTTTGCTAGCGTAGTAGGACAGACGTTCCTGTCTGTCTGACTCACCCAAAAGGCCAGTTATAGCTCAACAGTCCTGAGGCCAAGTTCGACAGACAGGCAAGTCTGTCCTACTTAGCCTTCTCCGCATCGAGCAGGAGTTGCGCCATCTCATCTCTCTGGTTTTTCTTTGCCCAGTCAGCAGCCGTCACGCCGTCTGCATCCTTCAGTTTCGGATCGGCGCCTTTTTCGAGCAAAGCCTTTGCGACGTCTGCATGGCCGTAAACTGCGGCCCACATCAATGGCGTCCCACCTAGTCTGTTCTTTGCATTTGGATCGGCGCCTTTTGCCAGTAGCATTCGCACTATGTTCAAGTTGCCGCGCTGCGCCCCGATGTGCAATGCCGCGTCGCCTTCGTCATCGTCAAGATTTGCATTGGCGCCACGGTCCAGAAGATTCTGGACGGTCTTCTCCTGATTGCGGATGACATACTGGATTAAAGCGGTCATGCCATTCGACCCTTGCGCGTTGAGGTCCACGTCAGAACGCGTTAGCAGAATCTCCGCTACCTCATCATGCTTGTTTTGCAGCGCGCGTAGTAACGCAGTGAACTTCGCGCTGTCCCTTTCGTTAACACCGGCGTTGCCTTTTAAAAGTGCCTGAACGATCGGCATGTCGCCACGCGAAGCCGCCGCGATTAAAGCGGTAGCGCCGCTACTCTCGTCTTTTGCATTGGGATTAATGCCGGCGGCAAAGAATGTGTTTACAGCGATCAGGTCACTCGCCGACGCCGCACGTAGAAAAGACTTTTCATCGAATTCATAGCCGCGCAGCTTTAACAACTGTTTTGCAGCCCCCGGGGTCGGCTGTTGATTGCGAGGCGGACCACATGCGGTAAGCAGCA
>JBGTCM010000255.1:0-6131 GCA_041748795.1 Pyrinomonadaceae bacterium | reverse complement strand
GTGGCCGCCCCTTCTTTGCGAGTGCGACGTGTGTGGTACCGAGAGAGGGGCGGCCACGGAGTGCCGCCCCTACGAAGTATCCTGACCAATCTTTTTCAGCACTTCCCGGATCTGTTTGTAGTGGCGATGCTCGTGGTAACCGATAAAGGAGATCGTAGCAACACCATCGATGTTGCCTAAGAACGGATGTTTGAATATCAGGTTTTTGAAACGACTAACGTCGTGAGCGTCGCACAAGGCTTTGAAATTACGTCGAGCATGGTCGAAGTTTTGGATCGCCAAATCCTTCTCAGGCACCATGATCGGATTCATTGCCTTCGGTGCTTTTACCCGAAGTAGCCGGGATGAAACGATTGAGGTGGGGATAAGTCTCCGCAATAATCCGCCACGCTGCGGCTGTCGTGCAATCGCAGCCTCGAGTTCCTTCGTGACGCGTTCCTCAACGAGCGAAAGATGTTGGACGATCTCACCGACGCTCCATTCATCCTCAGACGGGCGCTGGGAAAAAATCCTGGAATCAAGAGGGGTTACGGTCTGGAGTAGTCTTGCATGTACCTTATCCAGCCGATTCAGGGCTCTTCTCATCGCTACGGTTTGGGGAAGTTAAATATGAGCACGCCCGTCACTTTTACCGGCTCACCCATAAGCGACGTGGGGGCAAACTTTGCCTGCAATGCCGCACTGACTGATACCTGCTGCAGCAACGGATGCCCAGAGACCGCCTTTGCTTCACTCACACTCCCAGTCTCATCCACTGTCACCTGGACCGCCACAGCCCCGGAAACACCCGCCGTCCTGGCTTCGGCTGGGGCCTCGGGTTTCGGCAGGCTTATGGCCTTGCCATTCAACACGCCGCCGGCAACGGATTTTCCCTTCCGGGCGTCGCCGCCTTCCTGTTCAGCTGGCTTGTTTTCAACGGGCTTCGGGTTTGGGTTAGCAGGATTCTCTCGACCGTTTGCATCACCGGCGATTTGGGTCTCCCCAGTGGGGTCCGCAGCAGCGGGAGACTTTGCTGTCGTCGCCGGTTCGTCAATCCGTTCCGGCAAGACAAATGAGCTCAGAAACTCGTCCTTCACGGCGTCGTCTTTCTTGGGATTCAAATAGACCACTGCGTAAAACCGTCTTCGGGTAACAAATGCCTGGACCGTTCCCGATGCCTCCCCGATCGACATGCTGTACTCGCGCCCTGCGTGCCCGTAAAGATTCTTCGCGTCCGTCAACGTTAATTTGACGGGAGCGGTTTTGCCTTTGAGTTTTGGGGGGAACAGTTTCTTGAAGGCGTCGACGTAGGAATTAAACCGCTGCATCTCGGTATACAACGCCGGATTCGACTTGATGCCGCTGAAGGAAGCGACTGCGAACACGGGACCATTCGGAGTTTGCGAAAGGTAAAACCGAGTATTCAATTCCATCTTGTGATAAGGCTCTTTCCCGGTGGCGGCGGTAGAACCCTTCGGCATTTGTATGGAAAACTCTTCACCCTCCGGTTTAAGGTTCTCCCAATCAATCGCCTGGGCAGCAACAACTGATACGAGACCATAAAGCGCAAGTAAAAATGCCGGTAATAAAAGGCTAAAACGCAGAGTACGCATATCTTCACTCCTCTTTATTTCACTTACTGACCCTTAAACTATACCCCAGTTAACGAGGGTGCTAAAGTTGTGCCACCATCTCCGCCGGGTTCCAATAAGCATGTAGAGTTTGGATCTTTCCCGCTTCATTCACTTCGATGACATCGATCCCTTCAAATTTTACCTTACGCCCGTCCTTGCTGACGCCGCGCCCTGTCCATTTTACGGCCGCCGCATGACCGCTAATAAATACCTGGTCCTCGGTCAAGCCAACTTCCTTGAAGCCGGCAGTTACGGTCTGAAAGAATTCTTCAATGCTCTTATGGCCGCGGTTTGGGGGTGTCCCGACGGGATCCTCGGTAACGGCGTCGTCCGCAAAAGTATTTACAATGGCCGGAATGTCCATAGCGCGAATCGCTGCAAAATATGACTTAACAGCTTTCGAAATCACTTCAGGATTCATTTATCTTTTTCCTTTCTCGTTCTGCCTGCACCAGGAAGCGGCGCAAGATTTTGCCAGATGGTGACTTGGGAATCTTATCGATAAACTCCACTGCGCGGATCTTCTTGTGAGGTGCAACGCGCGCCGCTACGAATTCCATTAACTCTTTGGCCGTTGCCTCTCCTTTTAATACAACGTAGGCCTTGGGGACTTCGCCTGCCTCGTCATCGGGAACAGGAATCACCGCGGCATCGGCTACGTCCTCGTGTGTGAGCAACAAGGCTTCCAATTCGGCCGGCGGCACCTGAAACCCTTTGTATTTAATAAGCTCCTTCGCACGATCAACGATGAAGAAGTGTCCATCGGCGTCCGCGTAACCGATATCGCCGGTGTGAAGCCAACGCTCCGCATCAATCGTCTGAGCGGTAGCTTCCGGCTTATTAAGATAGCCTTTCATGACCTGTGGCCCGCGAACACATATCTCGCCTTCCTGGTTTGGGCCAAGCGATTCACCGGTCTCCAGATCGATGACCTTACATTCCGTGTTGGGCGCCGGCACTCCGACCGAGCCAAACTTAACCTGGCTTGGGTCGGCCGGCGACGAATGTGTTACCGGGCTCGTCTCAGTCAGGCCGTAACCCTGGCGTACGTCACAATTAAGCCGCGCCATGCAGGCTCGAGTGAGGTCTTCACCCAGCGGTGCCGCGCCGCAGAAGATGGTTTTCAGTTTTGGCAGCGCGTAGTTATCAACGAGCGGACTCTTGCTGAGCGCGAGCACGATCGGCGGTACGAGGTGGGCCAGTGTCACATTGTAATTCTGCAGAGTTTGTAAAAAGGACTCGAGGTCAAAACGCGGCACCGTGACAATTGTTGAGCCTTCAAAAAGCCCCATGTTGAGGACGACCACCAGCCCGTAAATATGAAACAACGGGAGCACGCAAATGAGAGTGTCGTTTTCCGAGAAATAACACAGACCCTGCATCTGGCAGATGTTGGAAACGAGATTGTGGTGCGTCAGCATCACGCCTTTCGGCAAGCCGGTGGTGCCGCTGGAGTAGGGTAGCGCTACCAGATCCTCATGCGGATTGATGCTTACGTTCGGAAGCTTACCGTCACCTTCGAATAAGGAAGAAAAAGGTGTGGCTCCATTCGCGCCGCCTTCATCCTTGTCGAAAACGAACAACTCTTCGATGCCGGCGCCTCGCGCAGCTGCCGCAGCTTTCTCGAAACACTTGGGCACCGTAACCAGGAATTTCGCGCCGGCATCTTTTAGTTGATGCTCGATCTCTTTTTCAGTGTAGAGCGGGTTAACCGGGGTCGTGATGCCGCCCAGGATTGCGACGGCGTGAAAAGCGATTCCATACTCTGGCAGATTAGGACTCAGGATTCCGAAGACGTCGCCTTTTTTGAAACCGCGAGCGGCAAGGCTGGACGCTACCCGCGTAATTGAGTCGCGAAATTGAGAGTATGAATAAGTTCTTCCACTTGGTCCGTCGATCAGCGCCGGCTTGTCGGCCAGCCGTTCGGCCTTTTGCAAAACGAAATCTGTGATAGGAGTTTCGGGGATAGTGAGTTCGGGGAAGGGGCCACGAAAAATCATTTGCAGTGGGACAGGCTTGAGCCTGCTAACTCCAATCGAAGATTTGAGATTGTGATTAGACGAAAACTACGGACAGAAGTCTGTGTCACCCGGGCCGCATACATTATCAGGTGACCGCGCTTCTGCAAAGGTTTATAGTTTGCGGCCTGATGCAGTTTGATTCAGGCGAACTATTACAGGACCCAGCGCGGTAGCGCGGGATGCTGTAGGCTACTTTTCACTGAATAACGTAAGCCTCTTTAATGACAACTACCTCCAGCCTCCCGCGCTGGGTTCTGTATGGTGAGAGAGCTGCATCAATACCCAGTTTGCGCGTTTTGCGAGCGGCAGCGATCCGGTATCTAAGTAGGACAGACATTCCTGTCTGTCTGACATTCGCGAGAGAGCTTTGCAAGTCAACACGAGCCTGTTGCCAATCTCCGACAGACAGGAATGTCTATCCTACTTAGATACCGGCTCGCTGCCGCTCGCACACCTCGTCGCGGTCGACCTTGACGATTTGACTTTGGACATTGGACTTTGGACATTGGACGTATCGCCCCATGACTCGCCCACTTAACATCATTTGCCTGGCCACCTATTTCAAAGGCGGCGACTTTATTCGTGAATGCAAACGCCTTGGCTGTAGCGTCATTCTCATCACCAAGGAAAAAATGCTCAAGGAAGATTGGCCCCGCGATAGTCTCGACGATCTCATCGCTGTTCCAAACGATGCCGGCCCAGCATTGATGATTGATCTGGTTTCGTATATCGCCCGGAAAACTAAACCGGATCGAGTGATAGCGTTGGAGGAGTTTGACGTCGTAACCGCCGCGCTCATTCGTGAACACTTTCAACTGCCCGGCATGAACGCCTCAATCGCCAAGGGTTTTCGGGACAAGTTATCGATGGCAGCCAGCGCCAGAGAGGCGGGCGTCGATGTGCCCGAATTTGTTCCCTTGATCAATCCGGATGAAATGCGTGAATTCATGGAGAGCGTGCCGCCGCCCTGGATCATCAAGCCGCGTTCGGATGTTTCCGCAATCGGGATTCGTAAAGTGGAAACGGCGGAAGATGTCTGGCAATCGTTTGAGGAGATGAACGAAAGAGACAATCTCCGCGAGCGAGGATCGTATTACCTTCTGGCCCGCTTTGTGCCCGGAGAAGTTTTCCATGTTGATGCCATGGTAAATAACAGTCGCGTCGTGTTTGCAGGCACTAATCGCTACGGGCGACCGCCAATGCAGGTGGCCCATCACGGCGGTGCTTATGTGTCGCGTACTGTGGCCCGCGGTTCTGAGAATGAGAAGAAACTGCTGGAGGCTAATCGCAAACTGGTTAAGGCGCTGGCAATCAAGAAGGGCGCAACGCACGCAGAATTCATCAAGAGCGAAGCCGATGGTAAGTTCTATTTTCTCGAGATTGCATCACGCGTCGGGGGCGCTTACATCGCGGAAGTTCTGGAAGCGGCTTCCGGTTTGAACCTGTGGCGCGAATGGGCACGGATGGAAATCAGCGATACTCCGAAGGCGGCCAAACCGCTGCGAAAGGAATATGCTGGGATTATCTTGTCTTTGGCGAAACAGGAGTGTCCTGACACTTCCTCATACGACGATCCGGAGATCGTCTATCGGGTCAAGAAGCTTCACCACGCCGGATTGATTGTGCGTTCGAAAAAGCTGGAACGGGTTGAGGAGTTGTTGGACCAGTATGGCCAACGCTTTGTGGACGATTTCGTTGCTGTTGTCCCACCGCTTGAAAAAGCAGAATAATCCGCAGATTACGCCGATTACTCAGACTCCGGCAAACAGCTAAGAGTCTAAGGCGCCCGCATAATTGTTTACCCTAAGTGGCTAAAGAAATCGGCGTAATCTGCGGATAGTCCCAGGTGTTTCTTAAAGGCCAGATCTCAACACTAATTTCTTCCGCGTAACGAAGGTGGGGAATCCCCGAGGGCGCCGGAACGCCCAGCGATTCGACCATTGTTGAGTTCAGGCTGGACAGCGTTGCGTTGTAGAGAGGCCACGGTTGGTGATGAATGCGCGCCCGATACACCTCGCCTTTATTTTCGCTGTACAGGCAGTAGCGCTCGGTCAGAAAAAAGTCGAGCGAGGTAGGACTGACATTCCTGTCTATCGAACCCGAGCTAGGGGAGGGTAAGGGGTCACCGATTACCCACGTTGCTTGTAGCCCGGCTGGCGGCCCATGCTTATCAAGACGCTGCGATGAATAATTAATTTCGTTGCCGCTCTGGTCCAGCGACATCTGAGCGTAGAAATACGGCAAATTATAAAACCTACGCGCACCCCACACGGCCAATCTACTGGCGGCATCGAGAGAGAAGAACCACACGCCCGGGACGCCATTAAGATGAACGTAAGTTCGGACGTTCAATTCGTGAAAGGCGCTGGTGCCCGGAATAGGCGGCATAAATGCCGCGCGGATTCCCCACATCGTAAACGGGATCACGCCAATCCAGGCTGACCCGTCAAAAGTATCAATCTCTAATTGTCTCGGGATGAGCGGACGCAACACTGCA
>JBGTCM010000254.1:0-2366 GCA_041748795.1 Pyrinomonadaceae bacterium | reverse complement strand
AAGCCACGACCGCCGCCACCACCACCGCGATTTTCGCGGGGTTTCGCTTCATTAACATTCAGCGCACGGCCGTTAACTTCCTTGCCGTTAAACTGGGCGATAGCTGCCTCGCCTTCTTCTTTGCTGGACATTTCGACAAAGCCAAAGCCACGTGAACGGCCTGTGTCGCGGTCTTCCACAACGCTCGCCGATTCCACGGTTCCAGCCTGACCAAATAGTTCCTGCAATTCCTGACTCGAAGTCGCAAAGGCCAGATTTCCTACGTAAAGTTTCATAGACATACAAATGTACCTTTCCCCTTGTGGGGATAAAAGAAGCTGACGAATCGGATTGGCTTCGGTCGAACGGTAGGAGCGAAGGGCCGGCTTTCGGATGCTCTAAAGAGCGGCTTCTGAAGTTTGAAATGAGCCTTTTCTCGAACTATCCAAACGTCCGGCGCGGATTCCTTTTTGCGCGGGGCGCATCACCGTCGATGCGCGAGAGAAGGATTAACGTGCGGTATGATGCCTTATAAAGGCCTATCGTTGCAAGCCTGCAAGCCCCCTGCCGTTTAGATAGCGGACTTGTCCGCCCGTGGATGACACCGCAGAGCGGGACCATTTCCCTGGCAAGTGACTCGATTCCCGACCGAGCGGACAAGTCCGCACTCCAAACGAATTCCTCTTCTAGAACTCAATGACGACGCCCGCGGAAGGCAATCTCGGTATTACCCGGTCAAGCTGCCCGAACACACGCCCATCAAAACCGAAGAATTCAAAACCAGCAAAACGCAGATTCTCGCGGTTAAAAACGTTGATGAGCTCGCCGTTAAGCGTGAGTTTCCACTTCTTGAACAGAAAGGCCTTATTCACGCGGACATCCACGCGGCTGTAGTACGGTAACCTTTCGGTGTTTCGTTCGTTCGAAAGAAAGAACACGTCTCCAACTCTGCGATAGAAGCCGGGTATAGGTTGACCGCTCCCGTAGCGCCAGGCGCTGCTGAGGTTCCACGTTTCGTTGAAGCGATAACTGCCATAGAGATTAGCGGTGTGGCGTTGGTCCGTGTCGCTGACAAACGTCAGCGCCGTTTGCGAGTCGGTGAGTTTTGTGCGCGAGTAGGCATACGACAACCAGCCGGTCAGCTTATTTGCGCTCCGCCGCTGCAGTGTGAGCTCAACTCCGCGCGCATGACCGCCCAGGGAATTTTGAAACGGAGACTGATTGAACGTTACCGAATTGCCGACGAGCCTTGGTTCGAACAGACTGAAGAAGAGCTTGTCGTCTTCTCGATCATAAACCTCAACCAACAAACGTGTGCGGTCACCAAAGCGCCGCTCGACGCTGGCGTTGTAATGCGTGGACCGCTCCGCTCGCAAGTTCGGGTTACGCAACCGGCCAAACATCTGTGCAAACTCCGGAAACTGATAATAACGCCCGGCCGCCGCGCGCACCCGCCAGTCGTGGCCGATAGACCAGCCAAGCGCGCCGCGCGGCGAGAAAAGTATTTCGCCGGTTGAGCTGCTGTGTTCGACACGGCCGCCGCCCGTCAGACTGAGGCCGAGACGTTCGCTGGACCAGGTGTCCTGAGCGTAAAAAGATTCCTCGGTGCCCTGGTGATTGAGCTGTATGAATTGATCAAACCTGCCCGTGAGGAAGTTGAAAAACTCGCTCACACTCTTTTCTTTGAGCGAGCGTACGTAGATCCCAGTCTCAATCCGATGTCCGCGCCTGGCAGCGAAGTTGACATCGCTGCGGACGCCGTACTGGGTGCGATTCCCGTCAAGCAACTTGAGGTCTTCGTTATTGGTGTTTGTGAAGTTGGTGCGCAGGCCAAAGAAACGCGTCTGCCAAAAGACCCGCGAGTTTGGCGTGTGAGTCCAATGGGCATTAAAGAGCAGATTGCGTGAGGTGCCGCGGAATAGTGTGTCCGGGCCCAGCAACTCGCGATCGCGATTGCGATCGAAGTTAAACGTCCCGAAGATCAGTGAAAAACCGACCTCATGACGCGCGTTTAAGTTATAGAGGGCTTTCCCCTGGAGATCCGCAAACCCAAGAATTGGCGGGTTATTGGTGAACTGATTTTCCTCGTTAATTCTACGCAGCACGTAGCCGACGTAACTCTTGCGACCGGCTACCAGATAGGAGCCGCGCCCTTTTGCAAATGGACCATCCACCACTCCCGACAAACCACTCAAACTTACGGCAAAACGGCCGGCTGGTTCGACGCGGTTCCCGTCGCGCGTCTCGATGTCCAGTATGCCACCCGTGCGGTCGCCATACTTTACTGGAAACGCTCCGCTCATCAATGACACGTTTTCCACCGTGTCGGCATTGATTACCGAAAGCGAGCCCGTGTCGGCATAACCGCCGTTCACTGTATGGACGAA
>JBGTCM010000253.1:0-2868 GCA_041748795.1 Pyrinomonadaceae bacterium | reverse complement strand
GTCTTTTCCTGCCTCTGGCGGCGATTCATCTATGGCTGGCCGCGTCTCGTGAAGGTCTGGGGCACGCGCTCAAAAAGATAGGAAGTCTGTTAGCAAGGGCTTTTTCTCCTCGTTCTGTTCTTGTCTATGTGCTCGGTTTCATCGTCTTCGCGATTGCTCCTTATTTCCTACTCTTCCGCGCAACGCCTAGTAAACATGCCTGGCTGGAGCTCACTCTGTTTGTCGCGCGCATGGCGATAGTTTTTGCCCTGACGCTGTTCGGTTGGGTAATTACAGTGAAGACGCTGGCGCTTCTTTCCAAAGATCCGCCGGCGCGCCTGCCTGCAAATGAGGCTGCGTGATGTAAGTAGGACAGACATTCCTGTCTGTCGGACTTTAAATATGGAGAACGTCGGCCATCCTATTGCCCCCCCAATGACAGGCAAGAATGCCTGTCATAGCAGATCACAGCGCTGGTTACAGAATTTCTTTCTTAGTTTTGCATTAGTGGTCATGGTTTTGGCCATCGCACTCGAAGCTACAAGCGACGTAAGCTTAAAGCCTTTCGCTAACGCTTTGACCGAGCAGTCGCTTGATCTCAATCTTCAGCACGCGGCCACTGCCGCACTGGGCGACCGGCGCGGCACTGTCATCGTGATGGACCCGCAGACAGGGCGCGTTCGTGCGGTCGTCAATCCTAAGCTGGCATTCGAAGAAGACCTGCCGCCCGGGTCAACCATCAAGCCCTTCACGGCCCTCGCAGCATTTCGGTCACGTCTAATCAACGAAGATTCGCGCAATGCCTGCCGCGAAGAATACTCACACGATCAATTTCACACCGTCTGTTCACACCCGCGAGGTTTGCCGCCGCTCAACCCGACTGAGGCAATTGCCTACTCGTGTAATTACTATTTCGGAAGGCTCGGCGAACGACTGAATGAACCTGCGTTTGTTTCCACGCTGAGCGAGTTCGGATTTGGCCGGAAGACAGGCATCAACGCCGGCGCGGAGTCTTCGGGCAAACTGATTCGAAACGGTTGGCGCTCACAGCACGCCATAGGCGAGAGCGACAACGTCCTGGCAACTCCCATTCAGATCATCAACGCATACTCAGCACTCGTGAATGGCGGCCATCTTTTTACGCCAGGCGCTGCCGGGCCAGAGCATTTCGTTTCGAAGGTTCGAGCCAATCTGTCGATTAACGAGGATCAGCGAAAGATAATCATCGAAGGGATGCGGGGCGCGGTGAGATACGGGACAGCGGAAACAGCCGGCCTATATAAAGTTCCGGGCTATATCTTCGGCAAGACGGGTACGGCAACTCAGATCAATGGTTTTCGCTCTCAAGGTTGGTTTATCGGTTTTGCCTCAGATGCCGTCAGTGAGGATAGTTCGCCGGCGGCGCCCGAACGGGTACGACTTGCGGTCCTTGTTTTTTTGACCAGGGCACATGGCTCTGAAGCTGCGGAAATCGCGCGTCCCATTTTTGATGAGTTCAGCCGCGCCCGGGCGGGGATGGATACGGAGAGGGGGAGACGCGGAGACGGGGAGAGGGCGCCTCTACGTGAAAACGGTTCTCTGGACCATCAATCTGACTCTACTCCATCCGATCTCCCCATCTCCCCTTCCCCGCGTCCCCGCGTCTCCTCCGTACTTGTTCACCTCGTTACCGAAAACGTGACGCATACTCTTCCACTTGAAGACTACGTCCGCAGCGTGGTGGCGACCGAAGGCAGTACCGAAAATGAATTGGAAGCATTGAAGGCGCTGGCCATTGCCAGTCGAACTTACGCCTTAAAAAACATGGGGCGGCACGAACGTGACGGCTACGATCTCTGTTCCACCACTCATTGCCAAAGATACCGCCCGACTGGTTCGCAATCTGAGGCCTCCGTGTCTCACGCTGTAATTGAAGCGGTTGAAGCGACTCGAGGAGAAATTCTGCGCGACTCCGGCGGCAATGTTGTTGATTCTTACTTCAGCGCGTCGTGTGGCGGTGCTACTGCAAATATGGGCACGTTGTGGGGCGGCAACGCTCCGCCTTACTTGAGAGGCGTAAAGGATGAGTACTGCGCTAACGAGCCGCACCACAGTTGGACCGACGTAATTTCACAGGCAAATCTTCTGAAGGCACTGCAAAGCGATCGCCGCACGAATGTCGGCGGACAACTGCACAACGTCACGGTTGTCAGAAGAGACCAAAGCGACAGGGCCGAGTTAATTGCGCTCGAAGGCGAACGAAGGGTGACGGTAAGCGGATGGGAATTCAAGATCGTTGTAGGTCGTGCACTTGGATGGAACATCTTGAAGAGCTCACGTTTCGACATCGTTCGTTCCGGTCCTAACTTTGTCTTTCGCGGAAAAGGATTTGGTCATGGACTCGGACTTTGCCAGGAAGGCGCGCATGTGATGGCCGCCCGCGGCGCCAGCTACAATCAAATTTTGGCGAAGTATTTTCCGACTACGAGAATCGCTGCTGCGGGTCCGCGCGGTTCCGCCGATGTGATGTGGGATAGAGAAACCAGCAAGCAGCTCCGTAGGAGCCAAATGTTTATAGAATCGCCAGCCGAACAAAGATCCCAGCTCCGTAGGAGCGTAATGTTACCGGCGGAAAGTATGTCGAATCGAACATTTCGCTCCTCCGGAGCTCGGCGATCCTTGTTGGCACTGCGGTCTATAAACATTATGTCCCTCCGGGACTCTTGGTCTAGCTCGCACCTTTGCTCAAACGACGAGAAACTAGCTACGTGCTTCATAGAGCACAAAGACGACGCACAGAGACCGGCACGCGCCAGCGTAGTTACTTCGTACGCGTCCGTCAGCCGACGGCAAACGCTAAGCAGCGAGGATTTCCGCATCAGTTATCCCGGCAACGTAGACCGGCGAGAG
>JBGTCM010000252.1:0-37660 GCA_041748795.1 Pyrinomonadaceae bacterium | reverse complement strand
TTAGCAGCACCGGAACAGCCCCCACCAATGTTTGTGGCGCAGCCGTTACCTGTGGAAGCGAAAACGCCGATTCCGTTAGCAGTTCCGCCGGCACTTGGGTCGCTTGACAAGCTGCTGACCGTGACGGACGCAACGCTGGCGTTGAAGATCTCTACATACTCATCCCCGGTCCCTGCGGGGCCGTTTTCTCGGAATGAGCTGATAACTAAACATTTATTATTCGTTTTGCTTGGCGCAATCGTCGGGTCACAACCCGTCGGAATTTGTGCCATAGCTTTTTCTTCTAGCTTCGGGCGGAAGACGGCTACTGTAATTGCCAGCGCCACCAGCCCAAGAGCTATGAGGCTATACCGAACCAAAGATCGCATTGGAATTCCTCCTGTTTGAGCGGGAAAATTGTTGTTGTTCATCAGAAACTAGAGGCTTTTGGAAAAGCCATGAGCCTAGACCTAGTGAATTAAAGCTGGAACTGCGGGAAAACTATCACCACCCCAAGTCCTTGTCAATTACAAAATCACAGATGTGCCCAGCAATTAACCTAAAGACTTGTCAGTTCCAACCGAAACGGAAGCAGGGAGCAGAATGTCTAAGGCCGGGCAAGTTAACACACGCAACACCCTTAGTCAACACTTACAAGTGGTTTTTCGCTCAACACTAACGGGCGTTAGAGCGCCTTGCCGAACCATCTCCAATTGCTTCCTTATGCAAATATCAAACCTAGCAGTGCGGCGGGGAGTAGTCTGAGCTCGCAAAGCGGTCTTTGAGAAGTTCAATGTCCGCTATTAGCTTAGGTGCAGATGGGTGAAGACTAGCGAATCTAACTCCCGCCGTCTGTCCGGTGTGTGACATAACGCACAGCTCTTTTGCGGATTTCAAAGCGCAAGCCCCTACGTTGGCGTATGACAAGTGGGGGAAGGGATGGATCTGCTCGGCCGGGATTCAGAGTTCAATTATTGTTCTGGGTTACACGAAACAACACCAAGTCGGTATGACCCTGCAACGTGTCTCCTCAACTATTCGACCTGATTCAAACCATTCGGCGGCGAAGATCTGCATTAGGTTGCTACAGCTTTGACTACGTATTATCATCTCGAATTATTTGTAGGAGGGTTTTATCGGATGAAGAGACAGTGGCTTCTTTTGCTTTTTCCTGTGGCGCTGATAGCTATCCTGATAGTGGTAAGACAATTTGGCGGAAAGTCGTCCACGTCAGAGAGCGACGCACTTCAAAAGCCCGCCGTCGTGCTTCAGAGTGTAGCTCCGGCTGGAAGCATTCCGAAGGATGTAGTTCCCAATGCGGATTTGGCAGCCCAACAACGGCTGGCACCGGAGATCGTAGAGAAGCTGTCCACCACAATGGAGAACTATATTAAGGACAACCCGAAAGCGGCCGACATAGCCGATGCCTATTTCAATCTTGGCAACCTCTATTACCAGGGTGGTCAATATGAAAAAGCTGTCGAACCGCTAAAGAAAGCTCTTGAACATCACCCCTATGATGCGGATGCTCACTACACTCTCGGTAATGCATACGATAAGTTGAAGCGTCACCCAGAAGCCGCCAAAGAATTCGAAGAACTGACACGTATCGAACCACAGAACGACAGCGTTTACTACAACCTCGGCAACGCTTTTTCGAACCAAGAGAAAAACGAACAGGCGGTGGCGCAATATAAAAAAGCCATTGGCCTCAATCCTAAGAACGCGCCAGCTCACTACGCACTTGGCCTCGCTTATCAGCGCTTAAATAAGCCAAAGGAAGCCGTGCAGGCCCTTCAGGAGGCAGTCAAGCTCGATGCAAATAACGCCGAAGCGCATTATTCACTCGGCTTGGCAAAACTCGACAGCGGCGATCGAAAGGGCGCTCAGGATCAACAGGATATCCTTACTAAAATTAAATTGCCCTACGCACAGGAACTTCAGAAGAGGCTTAATCCTCAGTAAAACCCTGCTCAGGCTGTGGGCCGTGGACCAGTTACCCGGCGTTATTTAGGAGCAACTCCATCTGCGTCTGACTTACCTGGTGTGGTGGCAACCGCCGTCTCGGTAGTGTGGTGCGACGCCAGAGTCATCAGGAGATGTTTAGATAACAGCCTGAGAGAGCCGGGCGATTAGTTCCTCTTCTGACGCCAGCCAATGAGCTTCAGCTATCCATGAACGTAAACTCGCCGTCATGCCCGACGAAATTGAAACACGGGAAGTGAGTGACAGAGTATGGCGGGCCGCAGCGGTTGCGATCCTGGTTGTTAGCGCACTGCTGCGTCTTTATGATTTGGATCTGGTGCCACTCCATCACGACGAAGGCGTTAACGGAGGTTTCCTCAAGACGCTCGTACGGGAGGGTGTCTATCGATATGACCCGGAGAATTACCATGGCCCAACGCTTTTTTACTTGTCGGCTGTTATTCCCTGGGTTTCAAAACTTCTGTTCGGTAGCGAGGCCGGCGACAGATACGGACTTACCACTTTCAATATTCGTTTTGTTACCGCAGCATTCGGTATCGCTACAGTTTGGTTGATACTTCGTCTCAGACGGCGGATGGGAACAATCGCAGTCCTGACAGCTGCCGCGGCCCTGGCTGTTTCACCGGGACCGGTTTACCTCTCGCGTTACTTCATTCATGAGAGTCTGCTGGTTTTCTTTACGCTCGCTGCCGTCATCGTTGCATTGAAGTTTTATGAAACTGCGAGCTCAGCCTACCTTCTGTTGCTGGCCACGTTGGTAGGCCTCACTTTTGCGACGAAGGAAACCGCGATAATTTCCGTCGGGGTCCTGGTCATCGCATCGGCCCTCACTCTGGCCTTCACTCGCTTTCGTGAATCTCGCAATATAGCCGAGCCAGTACCGACGGAATCCAAGGAAACAGGGCCAACACCATCCCTCGTTGCTCGAAGTGGTGGCGCGTCCGCAGTCGCAATCCTGGCTGTCGCCGGATTGTCCGTATTCTTCGCGATCAATATCCTCCTCTACTCCTCGTTTTTTACTAATTATCCTGAGGGCGTTTACGACGCAGTGAGGACGTTTACGTTCTGGAGTAAAACCGGAACGCGCGTTCAAACGCACCCATGGTTCACCTACCTTCTTTGGATGTGGCTCAAAGAGACCATTATTTTTTTGCTTGGCTTTGCGGGCATCGCGCTGGCCCTATGGCAGGGAAAGAACCGGTTTGCGGTTCTTACGGCCTTGTGGGCCCTCGGACTGATAGCCGCTTACTCTCTCATTCCTTATAAGACACCATGGCTGATGCTCAACTTTGTGCTGCCGCTTGCCCTCAGCAGCGGCTACTTCCTGCAGGAGCTATACACATGGGCACGCAATACTGGCCGCAAATGGATACCCATAACAGTCGCGTTCGCAGCACTCGGACTTTCAACTTATCAGACGATCAGCCTCAACTTCTTTCGTTACGACGATCCGTCTCACGTTTATGTCTACGTACACACGGTTCGCGAGTTTCTGCCTTTGGTTGACCAGATTGAGCGAATATCCAAGCAGGCCGGAACCGGGGAGCAGACGGAGATCCTGATCACGGCTCCACAGTATTGGCCCCTGCCCTGGTATCTTAGAAATTACACCGGCGCGAAGTACTACGGCAGGGTTGTCCAATCGGCGGCGCCGATCGTTGTTGGGTCCGTTGATCAGCTACCCTATCTTCATTTGTTCCTGGGTCAGAATTACGTCCTGATCAAATCTGAATCAAACCCACTGGGCACATTTCCGCTTAGGCCGCGTAATGAGTTGGTCTTATTTGTGAGACGTGACCTGACGGTAAGATAATCCGCGTCAAGCGGAGGATCTGGGAAGATTCGGTACTAAAAGAACAGATCGCGTTGGCTGCTTAGCTCCTATAGCCGGTTGGAAGCGTGTCGCAACCTGTTATTGCGTTCACGGTCGGGAGAAAAGGAGAAACTGTTAACGGTGACCGTTGATACGCAAACGCCAGGGCGTTATGATTGACTCAAGAATCACCTTGCGGGAGATCTTGGATTTTCCTTCACGTCGATCAACGAATATGATCGGCACTTCGACAATCGAAAGACGATCCGCATACGCCTTGTAGGCAGTTTCAACCAGAAACGCGTAGCCTTCACTACGCATGGAATTTCTCATCAACGATTCCAGCGCCTTCCGGCTGTAACAACGAAATCCACTGGTAGCGTCGAATAAGTCCATACCCGTGATCATCGAAACGTAACGGTTTGCGAGGCGGCTGAGAAATCGACGGCGAAGCGGCCAATTGCAAACCATTCCTCCTTCGCAATAACGCGATCCAATTACAACATCATGGCTAAGGCTGGATTCGATCAGCAGTGGAATAGCGTCTGGGTCATGCGAGAAATCCGCGTCCATCTGCACCAGCCGCGTATAGCCACGGTCGAGGGCATAACGATAACCATCGGCGTAGCTGCGGCCCAGACCACGTGGTCCATTGCGACGTAGAACCGCAAACCGCGGTTCACCCGCGAACAACTCTTCGGCATAGTCGGCCGTTGAATCCGGCGAGTTGTCATCTATAACAAGAACGTCTGAATCAGGCACGACACGAAGAAGCTTTGGAATCAGTACGGGCACGTTTTCGCGCTCGTTATAGGTTGGCACGATGATTAGTGTGGCGCTTTTACTCATTTTACCTTGAGCGGTTCAGGTTATTCCCAAGACCCTTCACGACTGCTGGAGGATGATACAGGGGAATCCGGTAACATTTGTTCAGCGTGGTTCTAGTTGCTTTGCACAGCCTCCATCACGGCCCTTCCCACCTGGCCCAGGCTATCGGCTGAACACTTGTCCGGAAGATCTTCCATCGTGTGGTACCACGGATAATCATAATCAATGATCAGTGCGACCGGAATACCTCGAGCGATAAACGCTGACTGGTCGTCGTAAAGGTTCCCGGTAAATCCGTCGATAAAGGCAGGAGATCCCACTCGCTCCGCCGCTTCCCAGACACGCCGAACGGCCTTGCAAGCCCGTGCTGCCGAAGACTTCTCCTTGAGTATGCGAAGCGAGGAATCGCCCACCATGTCAAGAACAACGCCCCACTCGGGCTTATACTCTGGATGTTCTCTGACCCACGCCTTCGATCCGACGAGATAATCCTGGAACTCCCCCTCCTTGCCAAAATCTTCTCCGTCAAAGAAAAACAGATCGACTCCAACAGGTGGCGGGTGTTCTTTCCATGCTCTGGCCATCTCGATCATCACGGCGACGCCGGAGGCGCCGTCATTCGCCCCGACAATCGGCGTTGATCTGAGTTCGCGGCGCGGATCGCGATCCGCCCATGAGCGAGTGTCGTAATGAGTGCCAATGAGGACCCTTCGTTGATCGGTTGGTCGAAAGCGGCCGACGATATTTCTAAACGACTCAGGACCTGCCCCGTTCTTTCCAGTATACGTAAATTCATGAACCATTACTTCAGCGCCCGCTTCCCTGAGCTTGTCCTGAATCCACTTCTCCGCTTTTAGCTTTGTTTCGCTGCCGTGGTTCCTTGGCCCAAGTTCGCAGATGTCTTTAAGCAGCTTGTAGGCATGATCCTGATTGAAGCTTGGTGGTCGAGTGGGCGGGGAGACCTGCCTCTGACAAGCCAATTGCAGCACCAGTGCGGCCACGACAACTGATTTAAAACACCATGGTGTCAACTGGCGCATAGTCATCGGTAAGCAAAGGAACGTCATTCGTTGTGACAGGCAACTTGTGCAGATGAAGCGCGTCGGTCAAAAAAGTTGGACTATGAACCGCGTTCTGCTGCGTTAGCGTCGAAGCGGTGGAGGCAATAGACTCTGGCGTCCAGTTCTGTAGAGCGTTCAATCCGATCAGTATGACATTGCGTGGACGACTTTGGTCCAGCGTTTTTGACGGATCGCGTTCATTGTCGAATGGTCTTGGAAACAGATAAATCGATGGGAAAACGCCGGCGGCTGTCTTGTACTCTGCGCGCAGTATCTGGCTTTTTGGACCATCAAGCGCCGAATTGATGTTTGAAAGAAACAGACCATCAGGCGTTAGAACGCTTTTGATCTCCTGCATGAACTCCTGTGTTGCCAGGTGAAATGGAATTTGCCCACCCTCGGTAAACGCGTCAAGTATCACAACGTCGTACTTATGGGGCGTCCGGCGCACAAATCGTCTGCCGTCTTCCACGTAAATTTTCAATCGGCTGTCATCCTGAAGGTGGAAGTAATCGCGGCTGATATCGACGACCAGCGGATCAATCTCGACGACGTCGACTTTCAAGTTCTTGTCTTGTTCAAGAAAGATCCGTGGACCAACTGCTCCGCCCCCACCAATGAACAAAACCCTGGTTAGGTTTGGTTTGAAAATGCGCGCCAGTTCGAATGAGTTTGTATAGCTATCACTACTGTAAGGAGGTTTCTGGTCGATGATGGTTTGGACGTGATTGTTGAAGCGGAGCATTCGTTTGCCCAAGCGTTGGTCATCAACCACCATGACGTGGTGATAAGCGGAGTCGCCTTCAAAGCGGACGTGTTGATCAGAGCGCAAAGAGATAAACGGGGCGGACCGCACCAGCAAAGCAGGAACGGTGATAAGTAAGGCAACTGCGCCCGCAATAAGTGGGGCGCGAGATCTGGGTAGACCGATGATTGCAACCGAGATGAGGGCCAGGCCCAGAGCCTTCAGAATTGTGTTAGCACCGATTGCCGGAATCAACCAAAAAGCCGTCACCAGAGTCCCGACGATGCTGCCGACAGTCGAAATCGCGTAGAGGCGCCCCGCGGTGTTGCCGATGCGGTCGATTGCCGACGCCGCCAGGCGCACGGCAAAAGGCGAAACCATTCCCATCAGTATGCTGGGACCACCAAACAGAAGTGTCGTGGCCAGCAAAGGCTCCAGCCTGGCGCCGAGACTGGCAGAACGGATCACGCGGCAGACGTAGTTAGCGTAAAGGGGCAACAGCAGGAGCCAACAGCCGGCCGCGAGGACTAAAACATTCAACAGAAGAAACGATGGCTTGCGATCGGCTGCGAGGCCACCAACAAAATAACCGCCAGATAGCGCAGTGAGAAATATCCCGATAATCGAGCCCCAGACGTAAATCGACGAACCAAAGTGGGCCGCCAGGACGCGGCTGCCCGCCATCTCGAGTGCCATTAACACAGCGCCGGAAACAAACACGAGGAGGGTAAGCCGCCATCTTGTGACGCGGATCGTGGGTTCTTTTATTAAGTTTGCGTCAGTTAAGTGTTCAGTAGTCATGCTGCGGAAGAATCAAGAGTGCGAGTTGTTCAGTATCGCTTCTCGCCAAGTTTCTGTTCGATCAACGTGCTCATCGCTTCAATCTGAACATTCCAGTCGCACAATGCAGCAACCTCGCGTCTGCGCACAATCGTTTCCGGATCTTTCGGAAGCTGCAAGGCCCGCTCAATACCCTCCAGGAAATCGCCGCTCGTGTTCTTCGTCGTAATCAGAATGTTATAACGTTCATTAAACTCGCTCACCGTGGGAAGGTCAGTTGAGACCACTGGCTTGCCGGCAGCGAGATACTCGTTCACCTTTACGGGGACCACCGTCTCAGTGTACGCGCTCCTTAAATACGGCACGATACAGACATCGAAGCGCTGAAGATAACTCTCTAGTTCTTCGTGGGGTTTTGCACCTTCAAGATGGATGTTCTTACAAGCCTCCAGTTTTTCGGTTGACGCCTGCAATGGACCAACGAACACCCAAGACCAATCCGGACGAGCGTTGGCCATGTTTACGATCAAATCAAAATCGACGTGACGATGCAGTCCGCCAATATAACCAATTACAGGATGTTTAAATGCCTCGGCCTTTAAGCCTTGTGGTCCATGAGCGTGATCCGGTGAAAAGGGAAAAGCGTCAAGATCGACTCCGGGAGGGAATACATGAACCTGTTTACCTTGCTCTGACAGTCGGTTCGAAATCGTCGTGCAGTTGGCAAATACGAGATCGCTTTGCTCGACCAGAATCGATTCGGTTTCTGCGATCTGTGCTGAGTCTGGCGTCAGTTGAGGGAAGTCGGCCATACAGTAATAGATCGTTGCGCCTCTTTGGCCGCGCAGTAGTTTGATCAAATCGAGCACCGTATCAGTAGGAAGGTAACTCCAAATTATTACGTCACGCATGTCGAGCTTTCGAAAAACTCGGCCGATCAATGGCAACAGGAAATGTCGATTGATGAACTTTCGTGGGCCCGTACCAAACGGTGGCAGGATCAGGGGCGAGCACACGTAGACTCCAGCCGCAACTTCCCGCACACCGCTGGATTTCAAAGAGCCTATCCAACTTTTAAGACGTGCGAATACGCGACCTGCATCGCCTAAACCGGGAGCCCTTACGCCAGTGTTCTCTATATAAAGGATGCGGTTTCCTGCGCGAGCAAGCCTTAGCGCAATTTCCTGGTGCGGTTGCCAGAGAAAGTTCCACTCAATACTTGAAATATAGATGATGTCACGGCCAGTGAGCATTTATGGAATTGTTTGCGCGAAAGCGAAGAGCAGTATCAACTTAATAAAGACAGTTGCGGTAGACCCGTAATCATAAAATCTTAGATTGATCTACCGCGTACTTTTTCGCAAGTCGAAAGGGTCTTAGTAGCGGATAAAGGAAACTCAGAGACGCAGGCAGGGGCAAGATTTCCCAGTCAACGGGAGTTGATGTAAACAGAAGTCGGGCGCAGTATCTAACGCGATCCAGGTCACCATCCTTCGTCCTCAAATGGAAGAGAATTCTTTTACGTACGCCGGGCGATGTTCCTTTGACGACGTTCTCTCGAACCTGAGCTGCCAGCTTTGGGATAATCCTATCGCTATCAATTCGACGCGCAATCGAATCCGGAACGCTCGCCTCGAACAACTCCCTTGCCAGGTAGCAACCCAGGTGCAGCATCCTCTCCGCTCCGGTTTCCTGTGCGGCTCGCGTGACAGCGTCCCAATCCAGTTCGTCATCCTTGCGGACGAGCTCGGCAATCCCACAGATCCATTCGAGCCGCTCCCACATATCCTTAGCTCCGTGCACACAGAGAATCAGCAACAGATCAGTAGGAGTGGGAGTCAACACCTGCTTTCCCATGAGGTCCATATGGACCAGCCGCGACCAGAATCGATCTGTGTCCAGATTGAACGTGAAAAATCGTGAGGCAATGCCCCAGTGCAGCTCCACGACGCTCATCCCGTTGTCGCGCGTGAACATCTGGACGTAGCCTAACTTCAGAAAGGCAGGCAGCTGACGCCGCGTGATATTGAAGTGGGGCTGGTATCCGAGTGAGATTAGTAACTCCTGACAATGCCAGACGTCTTGCTTTCGAACCAGAATATCGAGGTCGATGAACTGACGTAAACCAAGGCGCCCATAAATTGATTTCGCAATTGATGGCCCTTTGTACGGCATCGCGGGTAGATCTTGTGACTCAAAGAGATTAAGAATCCTGAGAAGTTCGCTGGTCAAGAGAATGCTGCGCGCCAGGCTCATCTCATGCAGACCCTTCAGCTTGTCTAAGGAATCCTGAGGAACCAGATCAGGAGCGTAAGCTTTGAGGTTCTCGTATAGCAGCGGCATCAACCCGTGGGTGAGCGACGTTTGAATGAGAACGTCCCAGTCGAGAGATCTTTGCGCCAAAGCCCTGATGCGATCGGACATCTCTTCACTGACTTGTGTGCGACCACACGCGAGCAGCAGAGCTATTTCGGGAGGCATTTCCTCAAGTTTGTTGGTCATCATAATGGTCCCAGGTCGCTGGCTTTCGAAGTATAGAAGGGAATCATTGGATGTCAAAAGAGCACGGTCCGGAAAAATCTTAGCGGCCCGGGCAACTACGACCATCGGGCGAGATTGGAGGGGTGTCCCTCCGTGGGCGCCCCGGAATCAGTGAAGAAGGCTTTCATGGAGCAAGGGCCACCACGCATCGGTATCGAGACATCGTTTACAGATCGATAAGAGCAGATCGTTGACAGTTTCGGCGTCCTACGTCCGGGCGGGGCGCCCACGGGGGGACGCCCCTACCAATAGGAGGCACCCCCGCTTGATTTGTGGCGCCCTGATCAACTACGTTTCCTGATTAATGTAGCAAGCAGCACGGCTGAAGAGTCAAAGGTTGAGCGATATCGCAAGATAACAGTTATGTGTGGAATAGTAGGCATAGTTCGCAGCGACAATAAGTCCATCGATCAAGCGCTCGTGTCTCGAATGTGTTCGGCAATTCGGCATCGCGGGCCTGATGACGACGGCTTCTATTTCAATGATCATGTTGGGCTCGGCATGCGGCGCCTTTCGATCATCGATGTCGCCGGGGGCCAGCAACCGATTCATAACCATGACCGCTCCGCCTGGATCGTTTTCAATGGGGAGATTTACAACTATCGCGAACTCCGCCACAAGCTCGAAAAACTCGGCCACACCTTTTACACAAACAGCGATACCGAAGCGATCGTTCACGCCTACGATCAATACGGCGCCGACTGCCCTAACCATCTGAGGGGCATGTTTGCCTTTGCGATCTGGAATGAGCGCAATCAGGAATTGTTCCTGGCGCGCGACCGCGTCGGCAAAAAGCCCATTCTCTACGCGCAAGTCAATGACCAGCTTGTCTTCGGATCCGAGTTCAGTGCTTTATTGTTGCATCCCGACATCGGCCGCGATATAGACCACGAAGCGATTCATCACTATCTCTCGTTTATGTGCGTTCCTGCTCCCATGACTGCCTATAAAGCAATCAGGAAGTTGGAGCCGGGACACAGTTTGAGTTGGAAAAAAGGCGAGATAAAGATTCGAAAGTACTGGCAACCGGACTTCACTAAGAAGATTGATATCGACGAACACGAAGCCGGCGAGCAGGCAATTAAGATTCTTCGCGACGCGGTCAAGGTGAGGCTGATGTCTGAAGTGCCCCTGGGAGCGTTTCTTTCCGGGGGGATCGACTCTAGTGCCGTTGTTGCATTAATGAGCGAGGAATCAAGCGAACCTGTTAAAACATTTTCGATCGGGTTTGAAGAGCAGGACTTCAGTGAACTGCACCACGCGCGCAGAGTGGCCCAGCACGTTGGCGCTGACCATCACGAGTTTGTTGTGCGTTTGGACGCGATGGAGGTTTTACCACTCCTGGTTGAGCATTACGGCGAACCGTACGCAGACTCCTCCGCTATCCCGACTTATTACGTTGCTCGCGAGACCCGTAAACATGTAACGGTTGCTTTGAACGGTGACGGTGGAGACGAATCATTTGCCGGTTATGAACGCTACGCAGCCATGCAGCTCGCGGAGAGATATCACAGCATACCGGCATGGCTCCGCAAGGCCGTGGTTCAACAAGCGGTCGGGTTGATACCTTCGTCAGAAACCAAACGAAGCCGCGCTAGAGATGTGAAGCGCTTCATTAAGGCAGCGTCCTTACCAAAAGTTGAACGCTATCTTCAGTGGGTAAGCGTCTTCAATCCCGAAGCAAAAAACGATTTATATTCGGATAGCTTCGCTCGGGAGACACGCAACATCGCAGTGTCCAGGTTGCTTGACCCGTGGTTTGTGAGTGCCAATGGATCCGGAATTATCGACGCGGCTTTGCATGCCGACATCATGACGTACCTGCCGAATGATCTCCTGGTGAAAGTTGATATTGCAACCATGGCAGTTTCGCTCGAAGCCAGGTCGCCTTTTCTTGACCACCACGTAATGGAGTTTGCTGCCAGCTTGCCCGAGAAACTGAAGCTGCGCGGGCTGACCACGAAGTATCTCTTGAAGCGCATGCTTAAGAAACTGCTGCCGGCCGAAAACCTGGATCGTAAAAAAATGGGTTTTGGGGTGCCAATAGGCCATTGGTTTCGAGGCGGGCTTCAGCCATTCCTGCGTGAAACCGTTCTCTCGGAAAAAGCGTCAAAACGCGAGTTGTTCAAACCTGAGGTAGTCAGGCAAATGGTGGAATTGCACGCGCGCGGTGAGAGGGATTATTCTCACCAGCTCTGGACGCTATTGATGCTGGAGTTGTGGTTTCAGAAGTTTATAGATTGATTGACCTCGGCCGTCCGGACCTTATAGATGAACCCAATGTTTCAACTGACCAAATCAGGAATGGTCTTTTCTGCTTCAGACGCCGACTTAGAGGCCGCACGAGATCACTTCCAGCGGAACGACTGGATTCGCTTCCCTGCCATTTTGGATCGCGAGTTGTGGGATATGATCCAACACCAACTCGCGGCCAGTAACCTTGAGGGAAAATCCGCCAGCATTTATCCCGAATTCAATGTTAGTGACAGCGCTTTGATACTGCTGCTCAATAATGAGCACTTCTTTCGGCTCATCGAACGGATAACTCAATGTGGTCACATCGGATCTCTTCGTGGTCGCATCTACCGGATTGTTCCCGGAGCGAATGATCATGCCGACCATAGTGACTATCAAGCGCCGTACGAAATACTGACCGGGTGGCATACGGACATAAACGGGACACGCCTTCTCGCGCTCTCAATCAACTTAAATACGGAGCCTTACCAGGGTGGATTGCTGAGCATCCGTGAAGCGAAGACCAGACGAATGCTCTGTGAATTGCCAAACCCTGTTTTTGGCGATGCGATCCTTTTTCGGGTAGACGAGCGCCTGGAACATCGTGTTTCCAACGTTGATGGAACGGTCCCAAAAATAGCGTTCTCAGGGTGGTTCGAATCCGAGCCAGACTACCGGACTTTAATTGCTGAAGGGATCGCGCGATCGCTGCGACGAACAGTTTGAATCCTATGCTTCAGATATCCAGATCGGGAGTGGTGGTCTCCGGATCAGAAGCAGACATTAAACGAGCGCGCGCTGACTTTGATAAACAGGATTGGGTGCGCTTGCCGGCTATACTTGATCTGGAGTTGTTGGGGATCGCGCAGTCTCAACTTGGCGCAAGTCAATTCGAAGAAAAGACCGCAAACCTCTATCGCGAACTTACGGTTGCCGACAGTGCGCTGCCTTTTGCCCTTTTGTTATTGCTAAATAATCAGCGACTGTTCAAGTTGATTGAAGAAATCACCAGCTGTGGACACATTGGATGTTTTCGAGGAAGAATCTATCGCATTGTGCCTGGCGCCAATCATCATGTGGAGTGGCACACCGACTTGAATGGGACACGTCTTGTCGCGCTTAGTGTTAACTTAAACACCGAGCCATACGAAGGCGGTATTCTTAGCATTCGTGAAGCTGCGACTGAACGAGTTTTTTGCGAAGTGACGAATTCGGGCTTTGGTGACGCGATCCTTTTCCGAATAGACGAGCGCTTACAGCATCGGGTTTCAGACGTGGAGGGAACAGTTGCCAAGACAGCGCTGGCGGGATGGTTCGAGTCGGCGCCTGACTACCGAACGTTGCTTGGGAAGGGTAACAAGGGGCAGGTGGTGACAAGTAAGAAGTGAAGAGTGTCGAGCAGAACCATCAGTTGTTCTGCTTACTTGTCACCTGTCACTTGTTACTTGTTACTTATTTGAATGGAGGATGACCAAGTGAAAGGTGTTGTACTCGCCGGTGGGTTGGGTTCGCGATTGCGTCCGCTTACTGCTATCACAAACAAGCATCTGCTTCCTGTTTATGATCAGCCAATGATCTATTACCCGATTCAGACGCTGGTTAATGCCGGTATCACTGACATCATGATCGTCACAGGCGGCAATTCTGCGGGTGATTTTCTCAGGCTGTTGGGCAACGGAAAAGCGTTTGGCCTGAAACACCTTAACTACACTTATCAGGAAGGCGAAGGTGGAATAGCTGAAGCCCTCGCTCTCGTCGAACATTTTGCCGCGGGTGATTCTGTATGTGTGGTATTGGGTGACAATATCATCGAAGGCAATATCGCTGCGGCCGCCCAGGCATACAAACAACAAGGCCGCGGGGCAAAGATCATTCTGAAAAAAGTCCCGGACCCGGACCGGTTCGGTGTTCCTGAGCTCGATGGGAAGCGCGTGGTGGCTATTGAAGAGAAGCCTTCATCACCGAAATCGGAATACGCGGTGATTGGAATCTACATGTACGACGCAAACGTCTATGACATCATTCGCACACTTGAACCATCCCGCAGGGGCGAACTGGAAATCACCGACGTTAACAATGCTTACATCGGTCGTGACGAGATGACCTGGGAAGAGCTTCAGGGGTGGTGGTCTGACGCCGGGACCTTTGAAAGCCTTTTGCGCGCATCCTCGCTGGTGGCTGAGACAGGTGCAAACAAAAAGGAGGCAATACGTGCAACCGAAATCAGTGCCAATGTCTGAGATTTTCAATGCAGGTGAAATCAAGGGTGTCGTTGTTCGCAACTTGCGCAAGTATGCCGACTCCCGGGGTTGGCTCGCAGAACTCTTTCGTCATGACGAAGTCGACCCGGAGTTCTATCCGGTCATGGCTTACACCTCGTCGACCAGGCCGGGTGTAACGCGTGGACCACACGAACATGTTGACCAGGCGGATTTCTTTTGTTTCATCGGTCCATCAAATTTCAAGCTGCGAATGTGGGACAATCGTAAAGAGTCGGAGACGTTTAATAACGTTATCACTTTGATGGTAGGTGAGGACAACCCGCAGTCAGTATTGATTCCCGCAGGCGTGGTCCACGCATACCAAAACATCGGCTCGGCTGACGGCATCGTAATCAATTGTCCCAACCGCCTTTACATGGGAGTGGACAAGAAAGACACGATTGATGAGATTCGCCATGAAGATGATCCGGAGACGATTTACCGGATTAACGACTAGCGGGCAATTGACTTAGCCGAATAACGGGGCAGTAGCCCGACCGTGAGGTAGGGTGTTTGCCCCCTGCCATCGCGCCCTCCTTTACGGTCGGGCTATTGCCCCCAAGGACTGAAATCGCTGTGAAAGTCGTTCGCGTTATCGCCCGCCTCAATGTTGGTGGTCCGGCCAAGCATGTCGTCTGGCTGACAAAGGGTTTGCAGAGCAGCGAGTGCGAGACCTTGTTGGTCGCGGGTACGGTTCCTCCTGGCGAAGATGACATGGGTTACTTCGCGACCGAGATGGGTGTGTTGCCTCACTTTGTTCAGGAGATGAGCCGCGAGATTTCGGTAAAAGACGCGGTCACCGTTTGGAAGCTCTACCAGCTGTTCCGGCGCGAACGCCCGGATATTATTCACACGCATACAGCTAAGGCCGGCACCGTGGGGAGGTTGGCCGGATTGCTCTACCGGTGGTTAACACCCGGCACATTCGTGGGCCGACCCCGGTCGTGTAGTTTCGTTCATACTTACCATGGACATATTTTCCACAGTTATTACGGTCCGTTGAAGACCCGCCTGTTCCTTTTGATTGAGAATGTCCTGGCACTGGCGACGGACCGTATCGTCGTAATCACCGACCAGCAGCGGCGCGAGATCAACGAAGAGTTTGGGGTGGGCCGTGCAGATCGGTTTGCCGTGATCCCGCTGGGACTCGACATTGAAGTATTCGCGGGCTGGAAAAACCGTCGACAGTCGTGGCGCGATGAACTGGGCGCAAAAGCCGACGATGTTCTGGTAGGAATCGTGGGACGACTGACCGAGATCAAAAATCATGAGCTGTTTCTCAAAGCGGCAGCTGAGTTCAAAACAGCATTCAGCAAAGCGCCCGAGGCCACTGTGCGGTTTGTAATTATCGGAGACGGCGCCCTAAGGGGCCGGCTTGAACAGCAGGCGCGATCGCTGGATTTGGCGAAGGACGTGGTATTTTTCGGGAGTCGCAGGGACATCGAAAACGTTTATCCCGGGCTCGATATTGTCGCGCTAACGTCGCTCAACGAAGGCACCCCGCTGACGTTAATTGAAGCAATGGCTAACGCCCGCCCCGTGATCTCTACCATGGTTGGCGGCGTAATTGACCTCCTGGGAGACCCCGTTCAAGAGCAATCCGCCGGGTCATTTGTAATTTGCCGGCGAGGTGTCGGTGTTCCTTCAAACAATGCTCGGGCGTTTGCGGAAGGTTTGGCACATCTGGTTGCAGATGCTGGCCTACGTCGCGAAATCGGCGAGCGTGGTTTACAATTCGTCGAAAGCCGTTATTCAAAGGATCGACTGTTGGACGACATCAGGGCTTTGTACGCCGACCTATTGAAAGGGAAAGCGGTTTCCGTGAAGGTCCAATCGACGGAGAAGAGCGTAAATTCCGGAGCAAGTCTTTAATCGTTCTACAGTCTTAGCAGGGCAGGTCGACCCATTTAGAGGAGTCTAACTTTTTGCGTGTACTCATAACCGGCGGCGCCGGCTTCATAGGATCACACCTTGCCGATGCATATTTGCAACGCGGCGACGACGTGTTGGTAATTGATGATTTATCTACCGGCACCATTGAAAACATCCGGCATCTTAAAGAACACCCTCGATTTCAATACACCATCGATTCGGTTCACAACCAGCCGGTTACTGCGGAGCTGGTGGACCAGAGCGACGTCATTTTTCATCTGGCGGCGGCAGTAGGTGTAAAACTTATTGTCGAGAGTCCTGTGCGCACGATTGAAACCAACGTGCGCGGAACCGAAGTGGTGCTGGCTCTGGCAAATAAGAAACAGAAGAAAGTGTTGATTGCCTCCACCTCAGAAGTTTACGGACTCAGCACGGATGTGCCCTTTCGAGAAGACGGTAATCTCGTGATGGGCGCGACGACCAAGGGGCGTTGGAGCTATGCCTGCTCGAAAGCGATTGATGAGTTTCTGGCCTTGGCCTATTGGCGCGAGAAGAAACTGCCGACCATTATCGTCCGACTCTTCAACACGGTCGGACCTCGCCAAACGGGACGCTACGGGATGGTGATCCCGACTTTCGTCCGGCAAGCTCTGGCGGGTCGCCCGATCACTGTTTACGGAAACGGCAAACAGACGCGTTGCTTTGGTTATGTGGGAGACGTGACGGGGGCGCTGGTTAAGTTAATGGACCACCCGGAATCGGTAGGACAAGTCTTTAACATCGGCTCTAACGAAGAGATTTCGATTTTGCAACTCGCCGAGAAGGTGAAGGAGTTGACTGAATCAAAGTCGGAAATCGTTTTCGTGCCCTACGACGAGGCCTACGAAGAAGGTTTTGAGGATATGCCGCGCCGGGTTCCGGACATCTCAAAAATCAAACAGCTTGTCGGTTTTAATCCGGATATGCCTTTGGATGGGATTCTGCAAAGCGTCATAGACTTTCACAGTGGCAGGCCGTCTTCCCGGGACGACTAAACATTGGGAAAGTGTGTTAGGAAGCCGAAGGACAGTGACGACCTTCTCAGGGGAGGAAGAGGGGCAACCCCTCGTTCATTATCCCGAGAGATCGCATAGGAGGCCCTGCAGTCCACCCCTGTACAGCCCCACTCCGCGTTCATGACTTGATTTGATTTCCGCTATCGATTAGGTTGCCTCTTATACTACCCGGTCTAAGCATTACAATCTCGCTTTCTGGATGCCTTTTACCACGCTCCATCTTTTGGCTCTCATAGGGTCCGCGGCATTGGCGCTAGCGCTGACGCCGCTTGTCCGTGCCCTGGCCAGACGTGTGGGCATGATTGCAAAGCCCAAGAGTGACCGCTGGCACAAGAAGCCCACCGCGATGTTGGGGGGTGTGGCAATCTGGCTGTCGGTTGTCATCGGTTATTTTTTGTTTGTTCCGTCCAATCCTTACAGCGGCCGAATTCTGCTGGCTAGTACTTTTCTATTCGTCGTCGGCCTGGTTGACGATATCCTTCACACCAAGCCGTACCAAAAACTCATTGGGCAGGTGATGGGCGCCGCCTACGTGATTTACTACGGGCTTACCTTGCCCTGGACCAGCTATTCCTCGCTGAATATCGCGCTCACGATTTTCTGGCTGATCGGGATCACCAACGCAATAAACCTCCTGGACAATATGGATGGCCTGGCCCCGGGCATCGCTCTGATTGCTTCCTGTTTTCTCGCGCTAAGCTTTATCGCCGGTAATCAACCCGAAGACGTGTTGATGATGGTCGTTTTCGCCGGAGCACTGCTTGGGTTTCTTGTTTACAATTCAAACCCGGCATCGATCTTTATGGGTGACTGCGGGTCGATGTTCGTAGGGTTTCTTCTTGCTAGTGCAGCATTGGTAAATCTTTCTGGTGGGCGCTCGCGAAGTTTAGTGCCCATCCTCGCGGTACCAATTCTGGTTCTATTCATTCCGATTTTCGACACGACCTTCGTCACGATCCTGCGGAAGATTTCCGGCCGCGCTGCGTCGCAGGGTGGACGGGACCACACGTCACACAGACTTGTCGCGCTGGGCATGTCGGAACGTAAGGCGGTTTGGATGCTCTATGGTTTTGCCGCGCTTTCAGGCGTTCTTGCCCTGTTCGTTCAGCGGGTAAAACTCGATGTGAGTTTGGCGGCTATCGCCGGATTTACCATATTGTTGACGTTGTTGGGGGTCTATCTGGCAGGCGTCAAAGTGTACGATGAAACTGACGAGGCGCTCGCGCTCCGGGACAAATCTGCGTTCGGGTTCTTGATAGACCTGTCATACAAGAGACGTATCTTCGAAGTTTTGCTCGACGTAATTCTGATTCTTCTCGCTTATTGGTGCGCATATGCCTTCAAGTTTGGCGCGCTCTCCGGAAGTACCGCCTGGGCACTGTTCCTGCGCACGTTACCGGTCCTGGTTTTCGTGAAGATGGCTGCGTTTTTGCTGACAGGCGTCTATCGCGGCATTTGGCGTTACACGAGTCTTGACGATCTGCTCGTGTTTGCCAAGGCGTCGGTCCTTGCCTCTATTCTTAGCGTGCTGGCAGTGCTGTTCACTTTTCGCTTCGAAGGCTACTCGCGCACGATTTTTATTATCGATGGAATCCTGATGTTTATGTTTCTCGCGGGAAGTCGAATGGCGTTTCGCTTGTTCAGACATGTATTGCCGGTCTCAACCGATAGCGACGGCCGGCGGGTTCTTATTTATGGCGCGGGAGACGCCGGCGAATTGCTGCTGCGCGAGTTATTGAACAATCGCGCACTGAAGTATTCGCCGGTTGGATTTTTGGACGACGATCCTGCCAAAAACGGGAAATTGATTCATGGCCTGAAGGTTTATCGAGGCAATGGAGATGTTAGTTTAGTTTGTCGCCAACAGTCTGTGAACGAAGTCCTAATCGCCAGTTCCAGAATGACCGAAGAACGTGTCCAGGAAATCGTGGGTTATTGCCGGGCGCAGGACATCGGTGTGAAGCGCATGAAGATTACAATCGAAGATCTGTCGGAAGGTTTGGGTTAGATAAGGCGGCGCCCAGCGCTGCAGCGATGGCATATGTCTGATGAAATAATTCAATTAAAGGTCACGACCCCTCTGAAGCTCGTCATGGTGTTCACGATCTTGTTGTCGTTAGTCGCTTCGTGGTTTGTCGTTCGGTGGTATCTGGGGAATACGATTGCCCAAAACGTGATTTCCAGTACAGATCAGTTAGCAACTTCCGAGATGGCTGTAAGAATGGCGCCAAATGATCCTTTGCCTCATTGGAAACTCGGTAAAATCGTACAGACCGAGCTCCACTCAGATCAAATTAATCGAGTCATTGCTGAGTATGAAAAAGCTGTCAGCCTTGCGCCTAACGACTACAGATTATGGATGGATCTCGGGGGTGCTTTGGAGCAGGGAGGCGAGATAGAGAAGGCTGAAAAAGCGCTACGGACCGCTGTGAAACTTGCCCCTGCATACGCTTTTCCGCGTTGGTACCTGGGAAACTTGCTTGTTCGCGAGGGTCGGTATTCGGAGGCTTTTGCAGAACTTCAGCGAGCGAGCGATGCTAACGAAAAGTTCCAGCCGCAGTTGTTCAATCTTGCTTGGCAGATTAACAAAAACGACTTCGAAGCACTCAAGGCAGCTATCGGACACACGCCAGGAACACGGGCCGAGTTTTCGAAATACCTCGTGGGCCGGGGAAAGTTAGACGAAGGATTGCAACTGTGGAATAGTTTGACCGAATCCGAAAAGAAACCTAATCGGACCACGGCTGATTCGATCATAAAGAGTCTAATTGCGGCAAAGCAGTTTCATAAAGCAGTAACAATCTGGAACGACGTGACACCCGTCGCCAATCACCGTTCCCAGATAGGACAATTCATCGACCCGGGGTTTGAATATGATTTCGTTAACGTGCCCGGCGCCGTTTTTGGCTGGCAATTTGCCTCGACGGCACCAGTGCAGATAACAGTAGATCCTACTCAAAGTCGAACGGGCAATCGCAGCTTGAAGCTCGTGTTTCAAGTTCCGAATCAACTCAACGCTATTAACGCCTCACAAGTTGTGCCGGTGGAGCCCAATGCTCAGTATGATTTTGAATTTTACTTGAAGACCAACAAGCTCGTGAGTGCAGCTACCCCGGTCATCTCAGTGACAGACGCTGCTGATGACGCCGTGCTCGCCACCTCCGAGCCGGCGCCCATTGGTGAAAATGATTGGCAACGCGTTTCTGTGCCGTTTAAGACAGGCGCGAAAGCTGAAGCCTTGAAGTTAAAAATCAACCGCGGCACTTGTGACGCGGACAGCCCTGTTTGCCCGATCTACGGTACCGTTTGGTATGACGACTTCAATCTCAAGGCCCGAAAATAACGAGATCGTTTCAGCTGATGGCCAAGGTCATCTGGTCGAATCTGCGGCGAACACCGCAAACCCGGCTCGTCCTACGCTCCGCCACACGCTTCCCAGCCGCTTTGCGTTTCTCATCGTGGGTCTGGCCATCATTCTTTCAACGCTGGCTTACGGAACGGTCCACTATTGGTCGCTGGCGGTGTTCTTTATCGGTGCCGTGACCCTGGTTACGCTATGGGTTTTAGATAGCTGGAGCCTCGGGCTGGCGCGTATCAGCCGGAATGTTTTGCAGTTGCCTCTGCTGGGAATGATATTTCTCGGGCTCATTCAACTTCTACCGCTGCGAAGTCCTGATAACCCCGCCATCGGCTCAATTCCATTAGTGCGCAGCCTTTCGTTTGATCCCTACTCGACTCGGTTAGTAGTCATTCAATTGGGAGCATTATTAATTTACTTCGCAGCGACCTTGGTTTTCGTGGATACGCCTAAACGCCTGAAGTTGCTGGTCAGAACCATTACAATATTTGGGTTTCTATTGGCCATCTTCGGGCTGACCCAACAATTTACCAGCCCAAGCAAAATCTACTGGATCAGGGAGCCAGCTCAAGCGCAACCCTTTGGCCCATTTATCAACCGCCATCACTTTGCCGGCTATATGGAGTTGGCCATCGCCCTGCCACTGGGCCTCCTTTTTTCAGGCGCACTCGAAAAAGAAAAGCGATTTATCTACGTCTTTGCAGCCGGAATGATGGCGATTACGCTGATTTTCACGAACTCGCGAGGAGGCCTTATTGCGTTGACCGCCGAGATTCTTTTCCTCGTGGCCATCACGGGATTTGGACGTCGCGAAAAAAGAGAGACGTCCGAGAAGAGGTCTGCGATGAGGCGGGCTGCGACAAGGGCTGGACTGGCTTTGGCTTTGATCGTAGCGATTTTTGGAGGCGTGGTGTTGTTGGGAGGAGAAGACGTGCTTAGGCGACTGGCGGGCAGTGTCAACACTGACGACCCAACCTCAGGACGCACCCATTTCTGGTCGGTGACTGTAGACATAATAAAAACCCATCCGATCATCGGGATCGGGCTGGGCGCGTTTGCAGTTGTGTATACAGGTTACGATTCCCTTAATGGACTATACCGGCTCGAGCAGGTCCACAACGACTATTTGCAGATACTGGCTGATGGCGGAATCATCGGAGCGGCACTGGCCCTGTTCTTCGTAGTCAGCCTGTTTCGGTCGGGATTCATGCAACGTGAGAGCGGTGACAATTTCCGGCGAGGGGTTGCCAATGGCGCGCTCGCGGGATGTTTTGCTGTGCTGGTCCATAGCTTTTTTGACTTTACATTGCACACCACCGCCAACGCTTTGCTTTTTCTGGTTCTCGCTGCCTTAGCAACGATGAATGGACGCGTGGAGGAAGCGCATGCCCGGAGCGGAAAACGGCGCAGACGAAGATCGCATTCACGCACATCGACCGAGCCGGAAGCCGCGCCTATAAGTGAGAGCACGTAGTTGTAGTAGTATTGGCGCCGTTTAATTCCACTGTTGCTCGTTGTTTTCGAAAATGATTTAGGAGGCGCAAAAACGTTTGGCTTCAGTAGCTTCGGCTCAACCGAAAGTGGGTCACGACACGCAGGATAGTCCGGCTTTATCTGTCCCCGAACTCTGCCTCAAGGCGGCTTTGAAACATGCGAAGGAAGATGCCTTAAATCACAAAGTAGGTGACGAGTGGATCAATATTTCTGCTGAGGAATTCGTCGAGCGAGTGCGACACGTCGCGCTAGGACTTGCCGAGCTCGGGATTAAACCCGGCGATCGCGTGGCTCTATTATCGGAAAACAGACCGGAATGGTCGATCGCAGACCTTGCCATCCTTAGCCTTGGCGGTATCAACGTACCCATCTATACAACTCAAGCGGTCGACCAGATCAGATACATCCTAAGTGATTCAGGTACGCGTGCAATTTTCATCTCAAACAAGAAGCTCTTCAAACATGCCGAAGAAGCGCTCGAAGGTTTGGATTTTCTGGAGAAGATCATTTTCTTTGAACAGGATGCGACTGAAAATATACCTCGTTCTACGACCTTGGAAATCTTAGAGAAGAGTGGCTGCGAGCGCGCGAAAAACAAACCAGCGGCTTTCGATTCTTATTTAAAAGCAATCCGACCTGACGATCTCGCGACGATTATCTACACGTCTGGGACCACCGGCGAACCAAAAGGTGTGATGCTGACGCATTCAAATTTCATGTCGAATGTGCTCGCGATAACTTCGGGTTTGCCCATTTCTTCGACTGACATCGCGCTGTCGGTGCTTCCTCTATCACACATTTTCGAGCGAAGCGGTTTTTACATTTTCTGTTACAGCGGAGTTTCAGTTTATTACACTGCGTCTTTCGATCAGGTTGGAGAGAACCTGCGTGAGGTTAGGCCCACTGTGATGACGGCTGTACCTCGGCTATTCGAGAAGGTCTATCACCGGATCGTTAAGAAGGGCTTTTCACAAAAAGGATGGAAGCGGCGTGTGTTTGTCAGCTCACTTGAGGTCGGTCAACGATACGCGGAATTGAAGGATAAAGGTGGCCGCGTTTGGCCGAAGCTGGCTCTCCAGCATAAATTGGCCGACCGTCTCGTTTTTTCGAAATGGCGAGAAGGCGTTGGGGGCCGGCTCAGATATTTTGTTTCGGGCGGGGCGCCCCTTTCGCCCGCCCTCTCCTATGCGTTTTTAGCTGCCGGCATTCCCATTCTGCAGGGGTACGGGGCCACAGAAACGTGCATTGTTTCAGCTAATCGGCCTGAAAATAACCAGGTAGGTTCTGTCGGCCAAGCCTTTAGCGGGATCGAAATAAAAATCGCGGATGACGGCGAGATCCTATTGAGGGGACCAAATATCATGAGAGGGTATTACGGCCATCCCGAAGAGACTGACACGGTATTGAATGACGGATGGTTTGCTACCGGCGACGTCGGGCATTTGGATAAAGAAGGACGACTCTACATCACGGATAGAAAGAAAGATTTATTCAAACTTTCAAATGGAAAGTATATAGCGCCACAACAAATCGAGAGCCTGCTGAAGCAAAGTGAGTTTGTTAGTCAAGCGGTTGTTGTGGGAACCGGTAGAAAACAGCCAGCAGCGTTAATCGTTCCTGAATGGGAAGCCGTGAGACAGGCACTAACTGAGGTGGGTGAAGAATTTCCTCGCGACAGAACGGCGCTTGCCAAATTTCCCGCGGCCATCAAGCTAGTGCAAAGTGATGTGGCAAAACTTACTCGTGAACTTGCTGATTACGAGCGAATCCGCAGAGTTGCACTATTGGCTGATGAATTTACGATTGATAAAGGGGAGTTAACTCCGACACTCAAGGTAAAGAGACGCGTCATTGACGAGAGATTCGGCGACTTGATTGAAGAGCTTTATTCATAGGATTTCTTCCAGAATAACAACGAACACACCGACGACCTTACTATTCACTACTAGCTCAAATTGGTCGTAATTTTTCTGCTATTCAGTATCCTCTGCTTTAAGCCGATCACTTCTATCCCGTCCCAAAATAGATTCCGCTAAAAGTCTCATGTTAATGGGTAACTCAGGCGTCCGGATCTCACCTTTTTGTGGCGCTGTATAAAACGCAAGGAGTGGCACTTCACAATAGCAAAAGTCACAACCGGCAAGATGATGCCTGATAAGGAAATTTATTTCGCGCGCCAGCATTTGGCGACGAAAGGAGAGAAGGAGGTGCGAAGAGGGGCAGGCTAGTTTCTTGCTAAACGACTTTACACTTGCAGCTTTCATCCATTTGCCCCCTAGTTTTGCACCGATTGACTAGGTTTTCCGGTCAGGTTGTGAATAGAGTTTCGCTTACAAGGGATTGAAGAAGACAAGGGGGCAAATAGCTTGCGCCTCAATCCAGTCAGACCATGCGATGTCATCCGCTTGTTCAACAGCTTAATAGACGCAATTGCGGAGCTGTTCCATAACTTTCTTCGGTGCGGGCAGTAGTTTTGTGGTCTGGAATCAATAACTTGCCGAAAACGTAAAAACATGTTGCTCATTTTTGGCAATGTTGCTAAGATGCTCCCCGTTGTCAGAGAGCGCCTGCTCCTTGACGTTAAATTCCAGGACAGCTCACCTAGTTTCAAAACAGTTTCCGGGCAAATTACCAATGACTTCGCATAGCCCTCGGCGAAGTCCAGAATTCTCAATAGAAATTCTGGTTTAGTGCCGTACCAAATAGCCCCTGGTCCTTCAAAAGTTCGACTTGCGTAGGAAACAGTCCTGGCAATCTGGAGCGCCCCCAACCGCCCTTCCCACCGTTAAGAGTCTTATCAAACTCCGTTACCCAAAGAATAATCCTTGTGAAATCCCTAAGTCACGAAGTCGAAAAAGAGCTGAGTCCCATAGGCGAAGCACCCCAGACTGCTCGCGCGAAACGCTCCGCGGAGCGAATGGCGAAGAGCGGCAAGTGGGTCGAGAGTCTTAAAAGCTCCGACGTTAATCGTCTATGGTCGGAATTGCACCGTATAGTCTCACACCATCCACTGGTGAGAGCTTCTCGAAGCGCCGGTCTCCTAGTGGAAGAAGGAGCATCTAGCGCTTATACCGATCTGACCCAGGAACTCTTCGTACAATTATTAAGCAAGAACCGCTTTGAGCACTATCTCGAGTCCGAAATGACTGACTATGAGATTGAATGCGAGATTGGCCAAATCGAGCTGACCAACCTTCTTACCGCTGAATTGCGGAAACGCCACCCAGAAAGTTACCGTCTGGCGCGCCGGATCTCAACCCTGATCCAATCAAGTTCCAACTTCCGTCGTTTTGATACCAGCGGAACGGGCGACGAACCCCACCGGCGACTGGCCGATAGAATTTATGGCCTTAGCGAGTGGGCGGATGGCAAGCGCCGTCGCGATTCGCACGATATTGAACAACGTGTACACATAATTGCAGTTCGCGCTCGTGATACTCGAATGGTCGGTTGCACCGGCGACTCTCAAGTCGTAATCAGCAACTCAGATCTGGAAGACCTCATCATCTCTGTTCTCGACGCCGTAGATTCGCCCGTTGATGTGAGGGCGCTTCGTAGCCTCGTAATGTCTCGACTTCCCGTAATGGATATTTACCTGGTGCCATTGGATGGAGACGATAACGACGGTGACGGTAACCATTTTCAGCCGGTTGATAAGGGCGAAGATCCTGAGCAGGGTCTTTTGCGACGTGAGTCAGAAGACGAAGCTGCCGGGTTTGTCGATCATTTTCTGTCTAACCTAAACGTGACGGTTCGCGGAAAGATCAAGCAGTACAACCGCATCCTTGGGGTGTTGTGGCATTGCTACTTGAGTTCGCAGCACGCCACTCAACTCGAAGTCGCAGCAGTACTTGGAGTTTCCGATTCGCTCGTATCGGATTACCGCCGGCGAATTGAACAGGAATTGCGGGCTCTTTCATTCTCTGAAGTAGAAGAGGCCAGGAGATTCGAGGGTGCCTTACGTGAGCGAGTACGCTCCTTGGTGGTGACGACGCAGGAGGCTGGCGTCTCAGTCTGATGGGTCAGCTAGTTACTGCCAGAGTGAATTAACTAATTATTCGCCGCTCACGGTGCATTATGACGCTGAGGTGACTTAAAGCACCGAAGCTCATTTTTGTTTTGAGAGAGATCTTTCTCGAGCTAGAGTCGGTGTTCTTGAGATAAGCCACAACCAGCGAGGATTGGATGAAATTGCTCCGGAAATCGAGCTTATCAGATCGGGAACCGACTCACAGCCGCTCTTTAGAATCTAGCTCTAGTCACATTCAAAGGGCTGAGGAGACCGTGCGCGGTACCGTAAGACCTTTTTTTAGCGTCACAGGGCAGCGGGCCAGCGAAAAAGAGCTCAATCGCATGCGTGGTACTACAGAGTCCCAGTCTGCGGGTGCACACCAAATCGCATCCCACGGAAGAGAACTTCCAGTCGTTGACGATAAGAAATACAGGTTGGATAAGAGCACATTTATTCGCCGCGGTCACAGTCTGACCTTCGCAGGACTTTTTCTTTTCACTGTTGTTCTTTACGCCAGGCCTGCAGAGTTTTATCCATCACCATTAACGGCATCAATTGCCTTAATCCTTGGCTGTTTGACTCTGATCATTTTCCTTTTCTCTCAACTTATGACTGAAGGTTCGTTGACGTCGCGTCCGCGTGAGGTGAACCTCGTACTGCTGTTTTGCTTGACTGGTTTACTTTCTATTCCACTGGCGATTGATCCAATCGAAGCTTGGTCGCAGTTCAGCGGCGCGTTTATCCGCTGCATTGTTATTTTCATCGTGATGGTGAATGTCTTGCGTACCGAAAGGCGTTTGAAATTGTTACTGTTTTTGGCCATAGGTGTCAGTTGCTGGCTCAGTTTGGGTGCACTCAATGATTACCGGTTAGGACTGCTAACAGTCGAAGGATATCGGGTTGCTGGGGTGGGCCAGGGCATCTTCGGTAATTCCAACGACATGGCATTTCATCTGGTTACCATAATGCCTATCGCCATTGGGCTGATTTTCTCGTCGCGTGGCTTGATCCGAAAGGTACTGCTCAGTGTCTCCGTCGCCTTAATGATGGGCGCGGTTGTTGTCACATATTCACGTGGGGCTTTCCTCGGAGGAATAGTGGCTCTGGGCTTCCTGGCGTGGAAGTTATGTGGCAGCAACCGGCTCAATGTTTTCGTTTTAGGTGTCGTATCTATATTGTTACTCCTTGCAGTAGCGCCTGGTAACTACGTAATTCGTCTCCTATCGATTTTCATCCCTAGCCTTGATCCGGTTGGCTCTTCAGGAGCACGACAGGGAGAGCTTTTCAGGTCCCTCTACGTCGCTCTTCGTCACCCACTGCTTGGCATCGGCATGGGGAACTATGCGAAGGAGATGTCATATTCAGGACTTGTTACACACAATGCCTATACTCAGGTGGCCGCAGAAATGGGCAGCGCTGCTCTCGTGATATACACGTTGTTTGTAGTCACGCCGCTGAAGAAACTAGCTCAGATTGCTCGCGAAACTTATGAGGTACGGGCCGATTCCAAATATTACTATCTTGCAATAGGTGTACAGGCCGCGCTTCTCGCCTATCTAGTTTCGAGTTTTTTCGTTTCAGTCGCATATCTCTGGTACGTGTACTACCTCGTGGCCTACGCCGTTTGTCTGCGACGTTTGTACGAATCGGAGACCGGAAAGCTCGTTGTCGTTGAGAAACGGAAGAACAAACACGGCCGGCTGCGCGTGCGATCCGCTGCCAGCGCAGAAAGTGAGGCATTATCATGAGCCTCAGACTGGGAGCGGAAGTCGTTTTCTTGCTCAGCGGTATAGCGCTTTTTTATACGTACGTCGGGTATCCCATGTTGCTTGTCATACTTAGCGTTCTGAGTCCGCGGGTAGTGCGCCGCGCTGACTGCACGCCTCGGGTGACAGTGATCATCACAGCCTATAACGAGGAACAAGCCCTCGCCGCCAAGTTGGAAAACACTCTGGCGCTCGATTACCCACAATCATATTTAGAAGTAATGGTTGCATCGGATTGTTCAAGCGATCGTACGGATGAGATCGCGCGCGAATTTGCAGCCCGAGGAGTTCGGCTCCATCGCCAGCCGCATCGGTTAGGAAAGACCGCAACTCAAAACGCCGCCGTAGAACAAGCATCGGGCGAGATAATTGTTTTTTCCGATGCAACGACCTTCTACGACAAAGACGTCCTGCAGACGATGATGCCAAACTTTGCTGATCCTACCGTTGGCTGCGTAACAGGCCGTCTGATTTACATGGACTCCACACGATCAAGCGTTGGTCATGGTGCGCGCTCATACTGGGGTTACGAATCTTTTTTGAGACAGCGCGAAAGTTATGTTCGTTCGCTGATCGGAGTTTGTGGCTGTCTTTATGCCGTGCGTCGTTCAGCCTATAAACCGCTCTACCATGAGGCATGCAGTGATTTCGTGATTGCGACGAAAATGGTCGAGCAGGGTTTAAGGGCAGTCTACGAGCCAACAGCCGTTTGCACCGAGGAAACTAATGTGCAAGCTAACAAGGAACTGACCACACGAGTCCGAATCATCACGCAAACATTTGCAGACCTGTGGCGGAATCGCGCGATGATGAACCCGATAACCAGTGGTTTTTATGCCGTTCAGCTTCTGTCACACAAAGTGATGCGCTATCTCGTGCCGATATTTCTGGTCTCTATCCTGGCAGCGTCTGCAGTGCTGGCATCACGCTCGATGGTTTTTGCAGTCATTCTGGGTGCACAGATTAGCTTTTACATTGCGGCTGGATTAGCCGGATTACTTGAACAGTCGGGCGTGCACAGTCGTTTGCTTGCCATTCCGCTTTACTTTGTCCTCGGCAATCTCGCCTCAGTCATTGCGTTTTACCAGTTCCTGCGCGGGGAACGATACATTCGTTGGGACCCGATTCGCACCAACGGAACGCCATAGAAGGAAGGTAAGAGCGAGGGTCTCAATCATTGGTCCAATTTGATCGCTTGGTAAAATTCGATGTGTGGCATTACTGGATTCATAGCGCAAAACAACTTTCCTGATGCAGTCGATAGCACGCTCGTGCTAGATCGAATGTGTCGTCGGATAGCTCATCGAGGACCAGACGATCAGGGAATGTTAGTCTCTGGCGCCGTGGCGCTCGGTATGCGCCGGCTTTCGGTTATTGACCTCGAGGGCGGACAACAGCCGATCTCCGGGTGTACGAAGGCGGTGACGATTGTCTTCAACGGCGAGATTTATAACTATCGCGAATTGCAATGCGATCTCCAGTTACGCGGCCACGAGTTTAAGACTAATTCCGATACGGAGACGATTCTGCACGCGTACGAGGAGTTCGGCGCAGCCTGTGTCGAGCGCCTCCGCGGGATGTTCGCCTTCGCCATTTGGGACGCGCGACGCCAAGAGCTTTTCATCGCGCGCGATCGGGCGGGCAAGAAGCCTCTCTACTATAGTCTTAGTCCGCAAGGAACGTTGATTTTCGGTTCTGAACTGAAGTCTTTGCGCGAGCACCCGGAGTTTCGCGGTGTAATAAGCACAGAGGCGCTCGACAGTTATCTTACCTTCGGCTACGTCCCCGACCCGTTGACTATTTTCCGCGACGTTCACAAATTGCCGCCGGGTCATCACTTAAGGTTCAGCAATGGTCGGGTACACCTCCAGCAATACTGGGACTTTCCTTATGATGAGTCTCTGGCTAAGCCAGCACAAGATGGAGAAGAGTGTTTTGAAGAGTTGCGCGCATTACTCGACGAAGCGGTGCGCGTGCGTTTGGTTGCAGACGTTCCGTTGGGAGCGTTCCTTTCCGGTGGAGTTGATTCGAGTGCTGTTGTTGGACTAATGGCTCGACACACCCCGCAGCCCGTGAAAACCTTCTCCATCGGTTTTCACGAAGACAGTTATAACGAGCTCAAATATGCTCGCCTCGCGGCCAAACATTTCGGAACCGATCATCACGAGTTCGTCGTTACGCCGGATATCTGCGAAATTGTTGACGAATTAGTCTGGCACTTCGATGAGCCATTCGCAGATTCTTCAGCAATTCCAACCTACATGGTCTCAAAGCTGGCGCGCGAATTCGTCACGGTTGTCCTCTCAGGAGACGGTGGCGATGAGCTTTTTGGCGGCTACACGCGCTATGCAACTGACCGCAAGCGCAGCGGATACGCACGTCTGCCGCGTGTTTTAAGGCAAGGCTTGATGCAGCCTCTCGGTAGCAGTCTCCCGCATGGCGCCTGGGGGCGCAACTACATTTACGTGATGGCATTTGAGGCGATTGATCGTTACATCGAAGACGTATCAATCTTCACCAGACTTAACAAGCGCTCGCTTTACACAGAAGGCTTTCACCAGCAGTTGGGCGAGACGGAAGCTGCGGCTCGCTTTCGCGATTACGCTAACCGGTCGGGGTCGAAAGATTCGTTGCACCGGTTGCTTTACCTCGACAGCAAAACCTATTTACCCGGGGATATCCTGACAAAAGTTGATCGGATGAGTATGGCAGTATCTTTAGAAGCGCGCGTGCCGCTTCTCGATCACAAATTAATTGAGTTTGTGTGCACGCGCATACCATCTGCGATGAAGATGAAAGGACTCGAAACAAAGCATCTCTTCAAGCGCGCGGTTAGCGATCTTGTGCCGGCTGAAATCCTCAATCGACCAAAACAGGGATTTGGCGTACCTATCGAGCAATGGATTAACCAACAGTTACGTGAACGCCTTCATGAGACGCTTACCGAACCCCGAACGCAACAACGCGGTTACATCGAGCCGCGTTACGTAAGGACTTTGCTGGACGAGCACGAACGTGGGCGCCGTGATCATGCGACTGAGTTATGGGCGCTCTTTATGCTGGAACTATGGCATCGTACTTTCGTTGACTCATCCGACAGCCAGGCCCTCACGGAGCAAGTGAGTTCAAATCTGACAACGGCAATTGCTTGATCGTGAAACCAAAGGTTTTACATATCATTAATAGCTTCGAGCAGGGCGGTACCGAGCGCCAGGCAGTGCAGCTTGTGCGTCTTTTACACGAGGACAGGCGTTATCGCATGCATCTGGCGACTCTCAGCAATAGCGGTATCCTGCGTGACGAAGCGGCCGGCATCGGTCTCGGGGAGATCATGGAGTATCCGCTCAACAGTTTTTATGATCGAAATTTCTTGAGGCAAATTCGCCGGTGCGTGCGTTTCTTAAAGAGCCATGAGATCGATGTCGTCCACACTCACGATTTCTATACAAACATTTTTGGAATGACCGCAGCACGACTGGCGGGAGTGACCGTGAGGATCGCGTCCAAGCGAGACACGCAAGGGTTTTGTAGTGCCGCGCAACGGCGCGTCGAGCGTCATGTGTATCGCCTCGCTCATTCGGTCATTACGAATGCCGAAGCTGTGAGGAAGCAGCTGATCGGGGAGGATGTTCCGCCTGAGAAAATCGTTACCGTCTACAACGGCTTGGATATGCAGCGTGTCGCGCCCGAATCGCCTTTACAGCAAGAGGCAGTGCTTACCATGCTCAATCTGCCGAGTCAGCCTAAGCGACTGTTCGTCACCATAGTTGCCAACGTGCAACATGCCGTGAAGGATCATGCAATGTTCCTGCGCGCCGCAGCACGCGTGAATAAGGCGGTGCCCGAGGCCGGGTTCGTAATTGCGGGCGAAGGTAAATTGATGAGCGAGTTACAGGCTCTCGCCACAGAACTAGGAATAAGGAACCACACCTTCTTCATTGGCCGCTGCCAGCACGTAGCCGAGTTGCTTTCAATCTCGAGCGTATGCGTTTTAAGTTCAACCGCAGAAGGCTTTTCAAACTCAATTCTTGAATACATGGCTGCCGCGCGACCTGTTGTCGTGACTGATGTCGGGGGCGCGCGGGAGGCGGTAACTGACGGTGAAACCGGATTTATCGTGCCGGCCGGTGATGATGAAAAAATGGCTGCTCGGATCGTCACCCTGCTCCATGACGCAGACCGTGCTCAATTGATGGGCGAGCGGGGAAGGGCGATCGTTGAAGAGAATTTTTCGTGCTCGGCCCAAGTCGAACGCACAACTGCCTTGTATGAACGCCTGCTAAAGCGTCCCTCAAAAGCTATTGAGCCCGCACTTAAAAACCTACATCGCAAAAGAGCATGAAATGGCGCTCCCAATCTTCAACTAAAAAAAAACTGCGTCGTTGCGGCCTTGCTTTCCTAACGCTCATCACAGCTGGAGTGGTTGCCTGGATCGCCGCTGAGGCCCTAATTGTGAGAGCTAAACTGGATCACGCGGATGCATTGGTCGTGATGGGTGGTTCGTCGACCTATCAAGAGCGTACGAGTCGCGCAGCACAACTGTTCAAAGAAGGGCGAGCGTCTCGAATACTTCTGACGAACGACAACGTGCAGAGTGGATATTCGCCCAAAGAGGATCGAAATCCGTTGTTTGTGGAACTCGCTTTTGACGAACTCAGGCGTCGAGGAGTGCCAGCCGACAAAATCGAAGTCGTGCCGGGCACCGTCTCGAGTACTTATGACGAGGCTGTGCGCTTGCGGGAGTATGCCGAAGCGAAAAAGTTGAGATCAGTCCTGATTGTTACATCCGCCTATCAATCACGGCGAGCGCTTTGGACCATGAGACGCGCCTTTCGCGCCAGCAACATTGATATTGGATTAGAGCCAGTTGACCCAGGAGAGCAATCGCCCCAATCTGTGACCTGGTGGCGTTACAAACTGGGCTGGCAGATGGTGCCCGGCGAGTATGTGAAGATTGCTTACTACCGGCTAAAGTATTAACTATTACTTTAACCCGCGGAATCGAAAGACGGGTGAGCAGAGTGTCTCAACCTTACGCCCGATGACGCTTAAAGCGTTTAGCCGTGAACCCCGCCAAACCTATTCCCAGCAGCAAGAGCGTAGCCGGTTCCGGTACGGGCTCATTCTGAAAATTGTAAGTGACCTGTGAAACTTCATATTGCTGAGTGGTTCGGCTGAAAAACAGGGATATATCGGCTATCCCTGAGCCGAAGATGGCTGACGTGAAGCTGAACCCAGTGAAGCCTCCTCCGTTAAGGTCGAACTCCTGGAAATCGATCGCTCCACTCATTGTAAACAACGTGGTCAGCGTGAACTCCGGCCCTGCGTCAATCGGTATCGTGACGCTGTTGGTGTCGAACTGTGCCGCCCTGCCGGTGAAAAAGCCGAAGCGTTGAACGCCGCCCAGTTCCAGAATGCCTGTTGGGCTTTCACGTCCGATTAATCGGGATCCGCTAATGCTGAAAGCCGACCCAGCACTGCATGGAAAAACGCAGTTTGATCCTAGTCGCTGATTAGGCCCGTCCACTGCTCCGCCAATCGTCCTAAAGCCAGTCCCCTGCAAGTCATGGCTGTAGCTAATGAAGCGGGGAACCGTCCTAAACGGATTAATGAGTCTGTACGAACCCCCGGTGATGGCTATCGGGTCGGCATAAACCTCGGACGGCGCTAGAAGAGCAAACAAAACTAACGCAAACGCGACCGCGGTCAACGCCCTGGTTCGTGAAATTCGCCGTGGACTGCCCCTCATACGCCTAAATACCTCAGATTCCCTTGACCCTGATCAGACTTCTAGTTGTTAGATTAAATTGCGAATGAGCGCTCTATTTCATACCGACCGCCATGGAACTCATCACAATGTTTCGGAACGCCAACAACATTGGATATTTGTTACTGACACGTTGAGAGTGGTCTACTGCTGGAAAGGGAAAGTCCGTGGCTGAATCAAAGTCGTTGTTGGTGCAAAATCTTCTTGCCCGGCCGGAAATGCATTGTCAGTGGGAAGGCGACTACCGAACTGCAGACAACGAGAATTTTTACGAGCGAGCTTTCGACTTTATCATCGACACTCTAAAACCTGTACCGGATACAAAGTTCCTCGACGCCGGTTGCGGTCCTGCCGCTCATTCGGTCCGACTCGCCAGGAGAGGCTTCAAAGTTCATGCAATTGATTTTTCTCAAAGCGCTCTCGGGATGGCTCGCGATTACGTCGAATCAAGAGGCATGGAAGACAGGATCACTCTGCAGAGAGCAAGCTTGCTGGAACTTTCATTCCCAACCTCGAGCTTCGATTATGTTCTGTGCTGGGGTGTACTAATGCACGTTCCTGAAGTGGAGCGAGCGGTGGCTGAGCTCGCACGGGTCATCAAGCCAGGCGGTGTCCTCGTTGTTAGTGAAAGCAATAAGTCTTCGTTCGAAGCAGTTGCGATGCGTAACGTAAGACAGCTCCTGGGGAAAGAGAAGGCGACTGTCAAAGAAAGGCCTGAAGGTGTCGAGTACTGGAAGGACAAAGGCGGTGATGCTCTCGTAACGCGGCAGGCGAACATATCGTGGTTGATACGTAGCTTTGAGGCGGGCGGGCTTGTGCTCGAAAGACGCGTGGCCGGGCAGTTCTCGGAAAGTTATACGAGAGTGTCAGCCGAACCGCTCAAGAAGCTTGTACATAAATTCAATAAATTTTGGTTTGAACAGGTCAAGTGGGCCGCACCGGCATTAGGCAATATCCTCATTTTCCGCAAACCCCAGTAGAAGTTAACTTCCAAATATCTAAGCTCTAGCTTCATTTCTTAGGAGCGAATGATAGAGCTTAAGAAGCGAGCGAATTTGCGTCTCAGGAGCGTAAGACGTTGTCACCAGCGTGTATGCGTTCTCTGTTAATCGCTCTGCAAGCTCTGGATCATTAAGGACGCGCGCAGTTGCCGACGCCAATGCATGAGGATCACGTGGGGGCACAAGCATTGCGCTGTCTTCGTGCGCAACCATCTCCGGCACCCCACCGACCGCGGTGGCAACAATAGGAACCCTCGCGGCCATAGCTTCGAGTAACACGTAGGGCGAACCTTCGCTATGCGATGGCAGGACGAACACATCCGCCGCTCCGTAATACGGTTGAACCTTGCCGACTTCACCGATAAAAATCACTCGGTCACTTAGTCCCAATGACGCGGCAGATGCAGCCAAACGTCCACGCTCAGGACCTTCTCCCACGATAACAAGCTTGGCGCTAGTATCGGGCTTATTCTTTTGCAGATGATCGAAGGCAACGAGTAAATCAATGTGTGCTTTCTCCCGCGACAATCGTCCAACTGTGAGTATCAGGCTTTCCCCATTACCGATGCTGAGTCGTTTTCTTAGAAGCTTGGCCTCATCCAGACTCGACGTAGGTTGCAGCCGAATCGAATTATGCTGAACATGAATACGTTTCCGCGGCACTCCCGCTAGGCTGAGGTCGCGGGCGAAGGCCTCGCAAACGGTGACCACACCATCGGCGGCCGGCAACGACCAGCGATTGAGCAGGTTGTACGCACGCATCTTTCGATCAGTCGTCGTGTAACCGTGATGAAAAGCCACCCAGGGATATGTTTGGGATAGCCGCGACAGTTTCACCAGGAGATGAGACTTAACCTGATGAGTGAGGATGATGTCAGGGCCTTTGCCCACGACAATCTTGCGGAGGGCGGGAATGACACTCGTATCGAATCGGAAGCGTTCTGGAATAACGCTGATTTCTAATCCCAGCCCGCGTGCTGCTTTCACAAACTCGTTTGGGACTCCAGGCCTGCTGTTTGGGCGCACAAACGTTACCAAAGAAGTTTCGATAACCATCGACGCGGGATCTCTTTGCTTGAGGTCGCACGCAGCCCTGTGAAACTCCAGCATGTTTTTAGCCACAGCGTTGACGGTAGTGGCTTCCACGACGGCGAGGATCTTGATCTGGCCCGCGTCAATCGGTTTCTGCATGGCACTATGACGCCTTAACTGCGTTCTGGCTCTCCTTCGATCGATTGCTGGGATCGGGCGTCGCGGGTTTTTGTGGCGTCAGTTGAAACGCCATTTAGTCGTCGCCACGCCTTCCCCAGGATCGGTCCTACAGGCGTGCTGCATATAAGACCCGGCGCATAATACGGAAGTTGCCAGTGGCTGGCGGTAGTGAATCGTTGCATTAGCAATCTGCCTTCGCGCCACTCTCCCCAGTAGCCTAGAACGCAAGCAGTCTTGGCTGCACGAAGCGCCAGAATACGGTTAAGGAGATTGCGAAGAAGTGAGGGACATGCGGCCTCAATTTCTCGCGGGTCGATTAAGAAAGGTTCAATCGGGCGAGCCCGTCGGAGATTTTTGCTCAACTCTGATGCTTCGCTGTGAATCTTCACCAGCGGCTTAAAACTAAAAGCGACGTTCTCATTCAATAATATCTTTAGCCATAGGAAAGCGTCTTCGGCAAACAAACATTTTTCTTCGCCGTAAAATCCGCCCCACTTTCGAATCACTTCGCTGCGCGCCACGGTCGATGGCGGAGTCATGTAAGCCAACATGCTTACTGCCAGGGATGGTTTTGTTTCGGGCGTGAAACGAACAACCCCCTCTTTGATCCCACGATTTCGCCACATACTCTCTTTGGACTGACCCGACGGATACTCCAGATATCCGCACGTAATGGCTGCGAGCTCGGGCCCGAGTTCCTCTAGAAATCGAACGTTCTCTTCAAGGTAAGTTGGGAGCCATTCGTCATCGGCATCCAGGAAGGCTATGAATTCACCCTTCGCCTCGGCAATGCCTGCGTTGCGTGCTGGACCCGGGCCGGCATTAGATTGGCTGATTAGCCGAACTCCAGAGTCTGAATATCTGGCCACGATCGAAGCTCCATCATCGGTCGAACCGTCATCTACGACAATCACTTCAAAGTCAGTCAGGGTTTGCGCGCGTATTGAGTCCAGCGCGCGCTCTACGTAGAGCGCTTTGTTGTAGAGAGGAATGACGATTGAAACTTTCAAGCCGGACATTCTGGAGGTTGATTTAGTGAACTGGGTCTGGAAAGTGGTGGACACCGTATGCACGCTATCGTCTGTTCAGATTCGATGATAACGACAACAAGAGTGAAACTCCAGACATTTCGCCGCACATCCAGCGCAGACGCCCGGCCGTTTTGCATCGGTCTTAGCTATAGGTAATTAAAGGTGATCGGTTTGAAACGAATGCCGTGAGTCTTATTCGAGCCAATTCGTTTCCTTTTGCAAGCCAATGAAGAAGATTCACCGCTGCAGCCTCGAGACATCGCACCAAAAAATAACGGGGCATGTTGCTTGCCTAATAACGAATATCACCACGCGGCTACATAAGCGTGGGTAGGGGCCGAACCCCTCTTTTCGGTCCTAGTCATTGTCATTCCTTCCCGCAGTTTTGGTGCCCGGTTTCAACGGGCATCCACCACCGATAAAAGGCACTCCCGCAGTGATGCGGGTTCGCAAAGCCAGGAGTCTCAACAGGCAGTCTGCCCTGGGAGATCGTCCGGTTACCGAAGTGAGGTTCGTACATGGTTTCCATCCACCGCTTGCTCAAGCGGCCCTTCCTGCTTGCTACAATTCTTCTCACAATTTCTTCCTTAGGCTTTCCGTTTGCGACTACCTTCGCACAGTCGCACGCGCCAGGAATAAAAACGGACCGCGCCGTCTATACGGAACCTCCGCTGCCGATAGTGCCGAGTGCCGGTCAAAAGTTTATCGATCCAGTGTTCGGGGCAGAAATCATGCGGGCAACAGACGAGTCTGATTGTCATGCGCCCGGATGCGGGACGTGGTATTCGCAGTGGCCTACTTTCAACTCCGACAATACCCGCATCCTGCTACGCAACGGAGTCACTGGGGACATGATTATCAAG
>JBGTCM010000251.1:0-5836 GCA_041748795.1 Pyrinomonadaceae bacterium | reverse complement strand
CGGCATTGCGATTAGAAGCGAAGACGAGCTTCTTGCCATCCGGCGAAAACATCGGGAAACCGTCAAACGTGTCGTTGTCTGTGATGCGTTCCAGCCCCGATCCGTCCACGTTAATTTTGTAAATATCGAAGTTTCGTCCCTGCGGATCGTCCATGTTCGAAGAAAAGAGGATGCGCTTGCCGTCGGGAAAAAAGAATGGCGCAAAGTTGGCTTTGCCGTTGCGGGTTACCTGCCGCTTGTTTGAGCCGTCAGCATTCATTACCCAAATTTCCAGCGTTGACGGCCGAATAAGGTTTTGCGCGAGCAAACTCTTGTAGTCTTCCTGGTCTTTCGGGCTCTGCGGATGATGGGCACGATAAACGATCTGTTTACCGTCGTAGGACCAGAATGGACCACCGTCGTAGCCAAGCTCGCTGGTCAAACGTCGAACGTTTTTGCCGTTGGCGTCCATCGTGTAAATGTCCAGGTCGCCATCGCGCATGGAAGTGAAAACCAGTTTGCCGTCGCGTGAGATCGTCGTTTCCGCATCGTAGCCAGGCGCTGTCGTTAACTGCTTTATATCAGAACCGTCAGCGCGAGCAGTGAAGATGTCAAATTCCGGATAGACGGCCCAGACATAACCCTTCGAGAAGTCAGGACGCGGCGGGCAATCCTTGCCGCCAAGATGCGTAGAAGAATAAATAGCGCGTCGTCCGTTCGGAACGAAATAAGCGCAGGTGGTGCGGCCGGTTCCGTTCGAGATCATCCGCACGTTCGAGCCATCGACATTCATCGAATAGATCTGATCGCACCCGCGGCCGTCACGCGTTGATTGAAAGATCAACTGTTTACCGTCAGCCGAGAAATACGCTTCAGCGTTCTCACCACCGAAGGTCAACTGCTTGATGTTTCTCAGGTGCTTCTCAGGAGGCGGCGTTGATGAAGGGGTTGAAGAGTTGGTAGCGGTAGGCGCTCCCGTTGGCGAAATTAAAGAGAAGAGAACTGTGGCCGTTAGTATGCTAAGAATTGTTTTCACTGTTTTATGTGGTTGTGCGAATCGTTTGGATAGGGTACTTGGTTTCGGAGCTGCGAACAGTTTAGATCGGGCACTTGTATTCGGAACTGCGCACCGTTTAGATAGGGCACTTGTGCCCGGCGCAGCGGACAAGTCCGCGTTCTAAACGATGCTTATCGTACGGAATCTCTTGCCTAGTCAGTTTGCGGTTGCGGCTTTTTCTGTTCAACCACCGCCGCATCCTCTTTCGGAATTGCCAGGGCCTCAGCGACAAGTTTCGCCTGCTCGAGCTGATGTATCGAGTAAGAGCCTGTGGCGGGACTCGCGGACGGCGGGCGGCCGGCATAGATTGGACGCTCGCACGCCGGTAGCATATTGTCCAGACGGTGCTCGATAAACGTCCAGCCGCCCATGTTTTTTGGTTCTTCCTGCGCCCAAACAAGTTGCTGCGCCGCTGGATACTTCGCCAAAACTTCGCGCAGACGCTCCAGTGGGAACGGATAAAACTGCTCGAGCCTAATCACGGCCACGTGCTCGACACCCGATTTCTTTCGCGCTTCAATTAGGTCGTAGTAAACCTTTCCGCTGCAAAGAACCATGCGGGTCACTGCTTCAGAAGACTTCAATTCCGGATCGTCGATCACCGGTAGAAACCCGCCGCTGGTAAAGTCATCTATCGCAGACGCTGCTGCGGGCAGTCGCAGTAAACTCTTTGGCGTTATCACGACCAGAGGACGTTCCATCCCTGGTCTCACCTGGCGTCGCAATAGATGAAAGTACTGCGCAGGTGTAGATGGATAACAGACCTGCAGATTGTTTTCAGCGCACGACTGCAGGAAACGCTCCAGCCGCGCGCTCGAGTGTTCCGGCCCCTGGCCTTCATAACCATGCGGCAAAAGCATTGTTAGTCGGGACTTCTGCATCCACTTGTCTTCCGACGCCACGATATATTGATCGATTATGGTTTGGGCTCCGTTCACAAAGTCGCCAAACTGTGCTTCCCACATTACGAGCGCTTCGTTTGCGACAACTGTGTAACCATATTCGAAGCCGAGCACACCTTCTTCCGAAAGAGAGCTGTCAAACACTTCGAAACGCACTTCCGGTTTTGCTTCAGATCGCAGCTCTGACAGCGGAGCCCACGTTGCACCTGTCTGCGTGTCATACAAGACGGCATGACGCTGACTGAAGGTGCCGCGGCCCGAGTCCTGCCCACTTAAGCGAACGCGCGTGCCCTCGACGACAAGCGATCCGAAGGCGACGGCTTCAGCAAACGCCCAGTCAATCGGCGTCGCGCCCGAGCCCATCTTCGCCCGTCGTGCAAGTTGGCCCACCATTTTGGGATTGATTTGAAACCCTTCGGGCACCAGCGCGATCTTTTCCCCAATGGTATTAATCACTTCCGCACTCACCGGAGTTTCAACCACTTCGGAGCCGTCCATCTCTGCAACGACAGCTACCGTTGTCTTCTTCTCTTTTTGGGCCACAACTTCTTTGGCTCGAGCCTGCGCTTCTTCATAACGACGGACGCGTTCGGAAATCAGCAGATTGACTTCCTCTTCAGTCATCACGCCTTCCCTGATTAAACGGGTGGAATAGACGGTCCGTACGCCGGGATGCGCCTTGACGCGCTGGTACATCAGCGGTTGCGTATAGCTTGGTTCGTCGGTTTCATTATGACCAAGCTTGCGGAAACCGACTACATCCAGAACGGTGTCCTTGTTGAACTCCTGACGATAGTCGAGCGCGATTCTGAGAGCACGGAAGGCCGCTTCCGGGTCGTCGCCATTGATGTGAAAGATTGGCAACTGCGTCATTCGAGCAACGTCAGTTGAGTAAATTGTTGAGCGTCCGGCTTCAGGTGAAGTAGTGAACCCGATTTGATTGTTGATGATGATGTGAATCGTTCCACCGGTTCGATAACCGCGTAAGCTCGCAAGATTGAGCGTTTCCATCACTACGCCTTGTCCGGCAAAAGCAGCATCGCCGTGAAGGAGCACGGGCATCGCTCGATCAATAACCTGTTCACGAGGCATGCCAACTCGATCTTTCAAGTCGTCCTGTTTAGCCCGCACCATCCCTTCAACAACCGGATCCACAGCTTCGAGGTGGCTGGGGTTCGGCGATAACGTCAACTTAACTGCCTTCCCGTTAGCTGTCTCGCGTTGACCAACGGCGCCCTGGTGATATTTCACGTCGCCTTCATCAGCTGGGAACGACGGATGCGAAGAACCTTCGAAGGACGCAAAAATTCGTTCACAGAATTTCCCGATCACATTCGCCAGCACGTTTAAGCGGCCACGATGCGCCATCCCCATCGTGATGTCTTCCACGCCGCGGTCCGCGGCGCGCTCAATCAATTGATCGAGCAACGGAATAATCGTTTCCGAGCCTTCAAGCGAGAATCGCTTTTGTCCGAGATACTTTGTATGCAGGAAACGCTCAAACTGTTCCGCTGAGATCAGCTTCCAAAGCAACTGCTTCTTGATCTCGACCGGGAGCGGCTCCGGGCTGACAAACTCGCGTCGGATTTGCTCGCGAATCCAAATCTTTTCTTCCTTGCTCTGGATGTGGCGATACTCTATGCCGACCTTGCCGCAATAGGCGCGCTGAAGAATATCGAGAATCTCGCGCAAGGTCGCGATTTCGGTTCCCGCCAATCCGCCCGTGAAAAACTCACGATCGAGGTCCCAGATAGTGAGTCCATACGTTTCGATGTCGAGCTCCGGATGATAAAGAACCGGCATTGCGTGGAGCGGATCGATGTCGGCAATAAGGTGACCGCGCACGCGATAAGCATTGATGAGTTCGATGACCCCTGCTTCTTTGCCGATCTGCTCTCGAAGCTGATCACCCTGTTCAAACAACGGATTCCTGTCTGTGTTCCAGCGATATGGAACGTACGCGATTCCCAGGTCGGCAAAGATGTCGTCGTAAAACCTCAGCTTGCCGATGATCAGTTCGTGGACTCGTGCAAGAAACGCACCGGATTCCGCTCCCTGGACGATCCGGTGATCGTATGTACTGCTGATGGTTATCGCCTTGCTGATTCCGAGTTGGGAAATCGCCTCGCGCGTCATCGCCTGATACTCGGCTGGATACTCAATGGCTCCCGTGGCGATGATCAAAGATTGGCCCGCCATCAATCTCGGCGTGGACGCCGCCGTGCCTAACGTGCCGGGATTCGTGAGCGAGATGGTGGTCCCCTGGAAATCTGAAATTTGAAGTTTGCCTTCGCGAGCGCGCCTCACCACGTCGTCATACGCCTGGAGAAACTGCGAGAAGCGGAGTTTGTTCGCGCCCTTGATATTTGGCACCAGTAACGTTCGGGTGCCGTCCTTCTTTGTTAAATCGATAGCGATGCCCAAATTGACATTGGGACGACGCAGTCGTGCGGGAGTTCCGTCGACCACGTCGAAGCCGTCGTTGAGTTGGGGAAACTCGTCGAGCGCGCGAAGCAGGGCCCAGGCGATTAGGTGCGTGTAGGAAGCTTTGCCGCGATAATTTTCCTGGAGATGCTTGTTGATGAGAATTCGATTCTCGTCGAGTAGCTTTACAGGAATTCGTCTCTGAGATGTCGCAGTGGGAACAGAGAGACTGGCCTCCATGTTCTCAACAATTTTGAGCGCGGCGCCGCGAATAGGAATGACTTCTACGTCTTCGGCTATGGGGGCAGCAGCGGGCTGTGGTTTCGGTTCTGCTTTCGCAGGTGCGGCAGCTTCAGCGACTGTGGCGCGAGGTGCGGTCGTCGTGGCCGCCCGGCCTCCGTTGCCGCTATCGCCCGGCGCCGGTGTCGTGCGCGATTGATCGGTTGCTTGTGAACCGGCGCCGTCGGAAGCCGGAGCAGCTTCGACGTCACCCAATAGTTCACTAAAATAGGTTCGCCAGGACTCATCAACCAATTCGGGATTGCTGCGGAAACGACTAAGCAGTCCCTCGACGTAGGTCGCATTTGCGCCGAAGTTTTCAGCGATTACTTCAGATAAATCCGTTCTAACTGGCTGACCCAACTCTACTCACCTCTTCCAGAAATATGATGGGACGTGTCCTTTTGTACGGCGTGGCTGTATCAATAGATTATCACCTTCGACATCGCTTTGCAGCCTGCGCTACAGACGCGGGAAGCCTTACAGGCGTACAGAGTACAACCTTCAGGTTGCTTCTTGCTTAGAGGTCCGCCGGCTGCCACCAGCTTTCTGAGCCACGACTCAAGCTAAAGCCTACTCTATACGCCTCTTCTCACTCACGCTCTTAGAATTGAGGGCGCTCAAGTGTTATCTTATGCATCTACTTCAAGCAGCCGAGAACGAAAATCATGAGACCTCATAAAACCTTTCAAAGAAAACGTATCTGGGCCGTGCTTTCATCCGTCGTGATGATTGTCATGTTTTGCGCCTTAACCCTTTCAACTTATTCTCGCGCCGCCACCCAGGAGACTTCAACAACACCAATGACTGTAATTTTAGTTCGCCATGCGGAAAAAGCGGTTGTCCCTCCCGAGAACAAGGATCCCGATATCAGCATGGAGGGAGAGAAGCGCGCGGCGGAATTGGCGAAGATGTTTGGCGATGCGGGCATCGGCGCGATCTTCGTTTCTCAATACAAACGCACGCAGCAAACGGTAAAGCCTCTTGCCGACAAGCTAGGCCTTGCCGCGACGCCCGTGGAAGCCCAGAAGATGCCCGAGCTCATCAAACAAATTCGTGCACAAAAAGCGGGACAGGTTGTGTTTGTCGCCGGTCATAACAACACGGTGCCGGAAGTAATCGCAGCGCTGGGTGGTCCAAAGCTTCCCATCATTCCTGAAACGCAGTATGACAATCTCTACATTCTGACGGTTAA
>JBGTCM010000250.1:0-1653 GCA_041748795.1 Pyrinomonadaceae bacterium | reverse complement strand
CGACGTTGAGTGACGCGGGAGCCGATGTGGCCGTGGAACCTACTCCGTTGCTAACGGCGACGTCGTAGATTCCCGAATCCGACGGTTGAACGTTCGTAAGGGTCAGCACGGCATTGGTAACACCAGTCCGCACTACGCCGTCCTTGCGCCACTGATAGCTAAGTGGCGCACACGGCTGTCCAGTTAACGGCCTGAGTCGCTTCTGTAAGTTGCAGTAGGTCGCTCGATACCGCGTTCAGGGAGATGTCCTCGACTTGGTTTAGAAATCCGCAAACTGCGCCATTCTGGCCGGGAAATGAATCCTGGCCCGACAGTCTTCACTCAAGTTCTCGCCGGCGTGGACCCCAAAGAAGTGGCGCGGGCTGCGGCGCGTTTTCCGATGCCGCGCGCTTCGCGGTCGCTCCGTGTATACGATCACTTTGCCACAATGATCTTCGCGCAGCTGACCCATCGCTTGAGCCTGCGCGACATCGAAGCTTGTCTGCAATCGCGGTCGGCGCGGGCGTATATGATGGGAATTCGCGGCAACGTGACCCGCACGAATCTGGCTTATGCCAACGAGCATCGCGACTGGCAGGTCTTTGCCGACATCGCCATGGTGCTCATGCGTCGAGCGCGGCGCCTGTATGGCGAAACTCCTTTCGAACTGGGGTTGGAGGCGGACCTGTTCGCGTTGGACGCGACGGTCATCGAGTTGAGCCTGGCGTTGTGCCCGTGGGCGCGTTGGAAAAAAGACCACGCTTCAGTGAAGCTTAATGTGTTGCTGGATGTGCGGGATGATTTGCCGGTTTTCGCCAGTCTCCACGAGGGAGAAAGACACGAGGTCGCATCGCTGGACGAAATGCCGGTGTATCCCGGTTCTTACTACACGATGGATCGGGGTTACATGCACTTCCTGCGCCTGTATCGCTTGCACCGCGCCGGAGCGTTCTTTGTGACCAGGCTCAAGTCCGGTGTCAGCTATTACGTGGTGGAGTCTCGGCCGGTGGACGAAACCGTAGGATTGCGCTGCGATCAAACCATCCGCTTGAGCTCTCGCCAGGGGCGTAAGGACTATCCCGATGTGTTGCGGCGGATCAGCTATATCGACACGGAAAGCGGCCAAGCACTCGTCTTTCTGACCAATCAGTTCGAACTGGCAGCATTGGTGATCGCGCAAATCTACCGCCGCCGCTGGAGCATAGAACTCTTCTGGCGCTGGTTGAAACAGCACCTGAGATTGCGCGGCTTTTTCAGCAACGATCCGAACGGAGTGCGGGTGCAAATCTGGACCGCCCTGTGCGCCTACCTGCTCGTTGCGATTGCGAAACACCGGAAGCACCTGACTCCGCCGTTGTATCAAATTTTGCAGGTTGTCAGCGTTTCCTCACTTGAGCAAATACCTCTGGAGGAATTGTTTATGAAATCTGATACAAGAAATCACGAAGTCGATATTCCTAACCAGTTGGAAATCAACTACTCATAACTGGACAGCCGTGATCCCACCTCAACCCCGACCCCGTCCGCGCGAAACTCAGACCCGAGACTGCCCTGCCGAAATACCGCTGGAGCAACCTGCAATGCTTCTCTGACTCCGTTTTGCCGTTCCCCTACAAAGCCTGACCACGTCTGCGTCTCTGACCACGTCCACCGGCTTCTTCATAGCGGCACCGA
>JBGTCM010000249.1:0-5395 GCA_041748795.1 Pyrinomonadaceae bacterium | reverse complement strand
ACCTATCGTCGAATGAAGCGCCCGCTTGGCCCCAATGATGAGCCAGGCTTTTTTCGCGACTCGCCGATGGTGAAGGAGGGATGGGAACGTTCTCTGGAATGTGCCAACTTATTGTCGGCGACTGCGATGCTGTTCCAGTGTCCAGCCAGCTTCAGTCCCGAGCCGGAAAATGTGGACCGCATGCGAAAGTTCTTCGAGGGGATCGACCGCCCGCGCGCCCGACTACTCTGGGAACCGCGGGGGGGCGAAGTGGGTGGCGCAACGCGACCTCGCGTTATCGCTTTGTCGAGATCTGGATTTGGTCCTCGTAGTTGATCCGTTTGTGACTCCACCGGAACCCGGACAGCCAGTGTATTGGCGACTTCACGGCATTACAGGCCCGCGTCACACGTATACTGACGACGAGCTGAATCTCGTTCATCGGATGCTAGTGGACGCCGCTGATCCTGACTCAGCCGCTTACATTATGTTTAATGAGATGCCTCGCGTCGGTGATGCGAAGCGCTTCTCTCGCATTCTGGAAGCGGCGGGAATAAAAAGTCCTTCCGGGCGTGTGTCATCTGCGTGATCTGTGGATGTGCTTCCTAGGATTTTCCCTTGATGTCGAAGGCCCACAGGGTCCCGAGATCGCGGATGAAAAGTCTTCCGTTAGAAATTACCGGATAAGCAAACGCTCCCTCCGGAAACGGTCCCGCCTGTTTCTTCTTCGGCTGCGCCGGGGGAGTGAAGCGGCCTTTTTCACGATGGCCTTCCGAACTTGCCTCCACCAACGCCAGCTCTCCATTAATGCCGTGAAGATATAAATGCCCGTCGGCGTAGGCGACTGACGCCCAGCCAATACTCTTGTCCTTCCATTTTATCTGGCCCGTGATTAGGTCGGCCCCTACCAGCGTCGCTCCAGCTTCGGTTCCGTAAATGGTGTCACCGACTATTACCGCGCCTCCGATGCCGTTTGGTAATCCACGCGTGAAGTAAACCTGCTCCGCTGTGTCGCCGCCCTTCAAACGAACCAACACGCCACCGACGCCAAGGGCCCCGGCGTATACATATTCGCCACGTGCGATCGGGGTGAAATACTGCGCCGGTCCTTTCGCAACCTCCTTGTTGCGCCAGAGAAACTTCCCGGTCTTCGCGTCAACGCCGACCATGCCCTTGCTCAAACATTGAACATACTGCTTGCCGCTAGTTGTCTGGACGACAATTGCAGACGCATAACCTGCCGGGTCTCCGCCTGGGACAGCCGATTTCCAAATCAACGCGCCCGTCTTTTTGTTTACCGCCACCATGGTGGCATCCGCGCCGCCTGGGGTTACAACAACCACGTCACCATCAACCAGAGGAGACTCGGCATAGGCCCAGTCGCCGGGCTGGCCACCAAACTCTTTACGAATATTTTTTTGCCATCGAATCTTGCCGCTCTTCAATTCGAGACAAGCGAGATCACCGTCGGAACCGAGTGCGTAAATAAAATTGCCGTCCACCGTAGGCGTAGAGCGGGCTTTGGGGTATGGGGGATTCTGGTTTGGGTTGCCGACGTTGCCTACGCGTGTGGTCCAGATCGGTTTTCCATTTTCGGTAGACAGGGCCTGAACAAACTCATTCTCCAGGCCAATGTTGCTCATCAAGTAGATGCGTTTTCCAACCACGGCCGGCGTTGAATAGCCGTCTCCGATATCGTTCACCTGCCAGAGCAGTCGTGGTCCCCCAGCGGGCCATTGTTTAAGGAGGCCGATCTCTTTCGATATGCCGTTACGTTGCGGACCTCGCCACTGAGTCCAGTCGGACGTTGAAGTGGCCATAGTGGCTGGCGTATTAATGACGACTAAGAGACACAAACAAACTGCGGCAGTGGAATTCAATACTCGTGACTTCAAAACTTCTCCTTGTGACTTTACAAATGGCGTTGGACCTTGTGGCCCTTCGCTCATACGGAGCAGTCTCACGAAATGTTCCGCTCCAGCGCGCTCACGTCGTTTGGATGGAACAGCACTATTGTTTTTGATCGTGCGCTTGTGGGGGTTCGACTCTTGGTTCTTAGCGCCAAAGGCGCGAAATGTAATAGCCTGGGGCAGCGCCCCAGGTGGACCATCGCAGGCTTCGTAGCGCTGAAGGCGCGAAATGATCTGGACCCGCTAACTAAGCAATTGTTCTCGGTCGGGGGGGGCTGTATTTCGCGCCTTCAGCGCTCCTAGATTGGGTCTCTCCACCCTGGGGCGGTGCCCCATGCTATTACATTTCGCGCCTTTGGCGCTGAGAACCAGAATTTTCAGCTTCCCCCAATAACACGGTCGTGACTATTTTCTTGGGGGCCGCCAGTGAGTGATTGGCCCAGAACCCACCCGCTACCGCGAGGTGGTACTGACTTCATGTCACAGCGGCTTGGTGGGCAACAACTGAGATCTACCAAATTAAAGTAAAACTTTCCTAACGCGACATTCGTTGTGAGTAGTATGTTTTGTCCTCGATGCGGGAAATCTGACCAACTGCCCGAAACTTACTGCCGTCAGTGCGGCATGTTTCTGCCGGACCTATCGAAACCCATCAGACGTGAGATTCCACCTGAAGAGCATCTAAAAGCGAACACCGTCCTCAATGCAATGACCATAATCGTGAGTTTTACGTTATCGTTTTTGCTCTTCGCTATTGTCCCTGACAAGCATCCGCTGATCTATGTTACAGCCGGTCTCTTGATCGCGATCGGGGCGTGGCACATACAAACCTTCATCAGAACCCTGAAGCTTAAGAATCAGTGGAAACGTCGAACTCCCTTACGTGAAATTCAAACCGCCACACAGCCGGAATTAAGAGCTGCGCCAACCGCAGAGTTATTAAATGAGGCAGAATCTTCGGGCACCCTTCCAACAAGCGTTACGGAACATACCACCAGACATCTGGTTGAAAGATCACAGCCAAAAGTTTTGTGAATGTTCGTGTCACTTCGTGTGTTTCGTGGATCGTCCGTAGTCATGACAAGGCGACGATCCACCAAACACACTAATCAACACGAAAAGAGGGCCTTTGTGTTCAAGGGCTAGCTAAGGTTTTGTCATCTTGAGACCCGTAACAATCGCCTCGGTGTTATGCGCGAAGCGAATGCCGTAGACGCCGTCCGTTGACTTGAGCTTACCTGGCGCTACCAGCGCCGACTTGTCGTAACTTGCAACCACCTTGTTATTGATTGAGCATTCAACTTTATCGCCCTTTACCGAGAGCGCTATCTCCTGTGTCACCGGTTCTCCTTTTGCCGCCGCCTTGTTCACCGCCGGATCAGCGACGCCGCGTGGTCCATTCATTTGAAATGGGCCTGGTCCAAAACCGCGAACGATGAAATTACCGGTGCCGTAAGCCGCGCAGTACAGGTAACTCTGCTGCTCCGTTCCCAGATCGTTACCGGCGATTACCAGTCCGTAAGGATGTGGGTGGTTATTGAGGTTCATGTACTTGGGTTCCGTGAAGGTTGCTTTTACCGTGTAGTCACCCTTTGCCGCGTTGTTCGGATTCCAGTAAGTCACTGCGGGACCCGTGGTGACGTGGAGGGCGTCGCCGTGCTTAACCAACTTCGCGCTGTTAAGCGTCAATCCGGCTGCTTCTTCTTTCGCATCGATCTTTCCGGTCCAGTCGGGCACCGACACTCCGCCACCTTCGACTCCGCGCGAAGCTTCCATTGGAGCAGCCGGCTTGGGATCTTGCGCAAAGCCCGCTGTGGGGACTAATAAGACAACAAGAACAGCTAGTGCGAAAACGCTCTGAGGTCGCATGTTTAGAATCCTCCTGATGAATTGTGGGCTGTTAACGGCGGGATGATAACCCTCAAAGTAGATATCACGCTATTGAAACAACGATCCGCGGCGTCGCCTTTGAATTCGAAAGCGGCTAAGCGTTGCTATAGAACACCCACTACGCTTAAATTGAACATGTAGATACTCTGATAATTTTTTCAAAGTTAATGTTGAAACTCGGCCAACTATTGCTCGCGTGCGTTTGCGGAGGCAGTGCGATATTTACGCTGAATTGCCTGGCGCAGAAAAATGGCGCGGTCGTGAAGGGCGAACCTCCGGCCGCTTCGATCGTACTCACGCCCTGCGAAGTTGCGGGACCAACCCAAGCCAAAGAGAAAGCGCGCTGTGGGACTTTTGAAGTCTTTGAAGACCGCGCCCTCAAAAACGGACGCAAAATTGCTCTAAAGATTATGGTCTTCCCAGCCACTGGGCAGGACAAGGCTCCTGATCCGCTCTTTTACATTCCCGGCGGTCCCGGATCTTCCGCCACTGAAGACGCGCCCTATGTTGCTCCCCAGTATGCCAGGATTCGCGAGCATCGCGATTTGGTGTTTGTGGACCAGCGCGGAACCGGCGGATCAAATGCGCTCGACTGCGACTTCTTCAACCCTTCAGACGTGCGCAGCTACCTCGGCGAATATTTTCCTCTCGAACAGGTGCGCAAGTGTCGCCAACAATTAGAACCCAAAGCCAACCTCGAGCTTTATACAACGCCGATGGCGATGGACGATCTGGATGATGTGCGCGCCGCACTTGGCTACAAGCAAATCAATATTATCGGCGCTTCATACGGGACGCGCGCGGCGCAGGTTTATCTTAAGCATCATGAATCGCGTGTTCGCACCGTAATCCTTCACGGTGTTTCTCCGACGAACCAGTCGATGCCGCGTGACTTTCCACAACACAACGAACGGGCACTAAACGGAGTTATAGCAAAGTGCGCCGGAGACGATGCTTGTCGCGCGGCCTTTCCCAATCTTGCCGCCGAAGTAAAGAGCGTGTTGGCCAGGTTAATGCGCGGCCCGGTTGAGGTTGAGTTAAAAAAGGCAACGGAGAGTACTCGCGTTACGCTTTCTCGCGACCTGGCGGCCGAGGCGATTCGTTACATGCTTTACCAATCCGCCGGCGCGAGTCGTATCCCACTCTTCATCCACCTGGCCGCCCGGGGCAACTTCGTGCCGCTCGCCGAAGCCGCGATTTCTTATCGCCAACAGATTGTTGCTACCGGAAGCAACGGTTTGTATTTGTCGGTGACCTGTGCGGAAGACTTGCCGCGAATCAATCCGGGGGAAGGTGAACGCAATGGAGTGAACACCTTTCTCGGTGATTACCGTTTGCGACAACAACGCGCAGCCTGCGCCCTCTGGCCACAAGCAAAAATGCCGAGCGACTACGCCGAACCCACGCGCTCTGGTGTGCCGGCTCTGATTCTCACAGGTCAATGGGATCCGGTGACGCCACCACTCTATGGCGACACGGTTGCGAAATATCTCTCCCAGAGCGTTCACGTAATCGTGCCTCATGGCGGACATGGCTTCAACGGTCTCAATGGCCTCGAATGCATCGAGAGTCTCATCGCGAGTTTTGTTGAGCGTGGGACTACAACCGGTTTGGAT
>JBGTCM010000248.1:0-15696 GCA_041748795.1 Pyrinomonadaceae bacterium | reverse complement strand
GACAGGAATGTCTGTCCTACGATGAAGACTCTATATTTCGACTGTTTTGCAGGTGCTAGTGGCGACATGGTCCTCGGGGCCATGGTCGCGGCTGGAGTTGATCAGCAACAACTGAAAAATCAAATCGCGCTGCTGGGTATTGAAGGGTATGCGATTGACTTTCAGATTGTCGATCGTTCGGGTATCAGCGCTACGTATGCGCGCGTCCAGGTTCCACACGAACACAAGCATCGCCACCTTTCTGACATTCTGAAGATTATCTACGAGTCCAGGCTCGCCGATTCGGTCAAAGATCGTGCAGCGAAAATATTTTCGCGCCTGGCCGAAGCTGAGGCTCGTGTGCATAACGAGCCGATCGAAAGTGTTCACTTCCACGAGGTGGGTGCACTCGACGCGATCATAGATGTGGTTGGCGCCGCGATCTGTTTTGACCTTCTCGGCGTAGAACGTTTTGTATCGTCGCCGCTGCATGTTGGCAGTGGAACAGTCGAAATGGACCATGGCCGCTTTCCGGTGCCGCCTCCGGCGGTGGCTGAGTTACTCAAGGGCGTCCCGGTTTACGCGACAGATATTGCAGGCGAGTTGGTTACGCCCACGGGGGCGGCAATTATTACCGCGGTTTGCGAAGAATTCGGTCCGTTACCGCAGCTAAAACTCGAGCAGACCGGTTATGGTGCGGGCACCCGGGAATACAAAAAGTTTCCCAACGTACTCCGAGTTCTGATCGGTGACGATCAGACGTCGAAATCAATGGACGAACGCTTGTGGATGTTGGAGACGAACATGGACGACATATCGCCGCAGATATTGGGCCATGTGATGGACCGCGCGTTTGAGCAGGGCGCGCTGGATTGCTATTTCACTTCAGTGCAGATGAAAAAAAACCGGCCCGGCGTGATGCTTTCGATCTTGTGTCGCGACCAACAACGACGTGCACTTGGCGAAATGCTTTTTGCGGAAACTACCACGTTAGGGATTCGTGCATATGAAGTAGAGCGCAGGGCACTAGACAGGAAGATTGTGCGGGTGGAAACGCAGTATGGGCCAATTGATGTTAAAGTAGCGCAACTAAATGGTCACGTAGTTAAAGAGATGCCGGAATACGAACAATGCCGGCAGGCGGCCCTGACTGCAGGCGTACCGTTGAGAGAAGTTGAGGAGGCGGCGCGGGCGGCGTTTGCGAGGACGCCTAAAGCTTAATGCATCAACTACCGGAAGAAATAGATGTCAACGAAGTTTTCTGACCAAAAAGAAACGCACGAACTCCCACCGGTCGATCTTGATTTGATCGCGCAGGGCGTTCGTCTCGTGCTCGAAGGACTTGGCGAGGACCCGGATCGGCCAGGTCTGCGTGGCACGCCTCGACGCGTGGCCGAAATGTATGCCGAATTGACTTCCGGGATGCGTGAAGATCCGAGTCAGCACGTTGTGCCGTTACCGGGTGACAAGCATGACGAGATGGTGATAGTGAAAGACATCAGCATCGCGTCGATATGTGAACATCACCTCGCGCCTTTCGTCGGCAAGTGTCACATCGCATACATCCCCAGGGAAGGCCGCATACTCGGGATCTCAAAACTGGCGCGCCTTGCTGAGGCGTTTTCTCGTCGCCTGCAACTTCAGGAGCGCCTGACGACAGACATTGCTAATACACTCTTCGAAGGACTTAAGCCCATCGGCGTGATGGTAGTGATCGAAGCTTCACACACCTGCATGACGTTGCGAGGTGTGAGAAAAGCCGATGCTAAGACTGTCACTTCGGCGGTGCTGGGCGGCTTTCGCACCGACCCGAGGACAAGGGCGGAGGCGATGTCGCTGATAACTGGAAGAGAATAAGATTTAAGAGCGGGTAAGTGGTAAATCGTAAATGGTAAATCGTTAAGACCCGATTCACCTCCCTCCATTTACCATTCACCATTTACCATTCACCAAAATGTCCTTCTACATAACCACTCCCATTTTTTACGCCAATAGTCTGCCTCATCTGGGCCATCTCTACGTGATGATTATTGCCGACGCGGTAGCGCGTCACAAACGCCAGCAGGGCATCGACGTCTATTTTCTCACCGGCACAGATGAGCACGGAATAAACATTGAACGCGCAGCGCGGAAAGCCGGGCTGACGCCAAAAGAACAAGCGGATCACGTCGTAAATTACTTCAAGCAAATGACGGCCGCCTTCGGCCTCGATACAGAGCATGGCGGCTACGACATCTTCATGCGTACCACCGAGCCATTCCACTACGAGGGCGTAAGTGAGTTTTGGCGGCGCTCAGGGCGAGCAAAAACACCTAAGGGCAACGACGCGATTTACAAGGGACACTACGAAGGCTGGTTCTGCGCACCATGCGCTGCTTACAAGACTGAGGACGAATACGAGACACCAAAGAACGCAGGTGAGCCACCTACTTGTCTTGTTCACGACACGCCTCTCGATCGCGTGTCGGAGGACAGTTACTTTTTTCGGCTCTCCGATTATGGCGAGGCACTATTAGAGCTTTATGACTCGCGCCCGGATTTTGTGCAGCCCGAATCCAGGAAAAACGAAGTTACAAGCTTCGTTCGCGGTGGTCTACAAGATCTTTCAGTCAGTCGCTTGCGAAGTTCTGTGAGCTGGGGTGTGCCGGTGCCTGACGATTCCGAACACACAATGTATGTGTGGTTCGATGCTTTGACCAACTACATTACGGCAATCGGTTTCGGAAATGAGGCACGCGAACGTGAGGTAGGATTCGAAAAGTTTTGGCCCGCGCTCCATGTGGTAGGAAAAGATATTCTGCGGTTTCATGCGGTGTATTGGCCCGCGTTTCTGATGGCTGCTCAGTTGGAACAACCTCGAGGGATAATTGCGCATGGCATGTGGCTCGATCCGAATGGCCGCAAGATGTCGAAGACGCTTGGGAATATTATTGAGCTTGATGTTCTGAAAAAGCATTTTCCGGTCGATGCCGTGCGTTACTTCTGTATGCGTGAAATGGTCTTTGGGCAGGACGGGCGCTTTGGTTACGAGGGTTTGATCGATCGTACAAACAGCGACCTGGCAAGTGGTTTAGGTAATTTGTCCAGCCGGACGCTGACTATGATTTCGCGTTACAGTGACGGGTTTATTCCGTCCGGCAACATTTCCGAGGATAAGTTGCTGGCGGCGAAACGCGCGGGCTTTGACACTGACGAAACGACAATCTCAGGCTTTGTCGAGACCGCCCGTAATCAGTTTCTGCAGCACTTTGAAGACTTTGCCTTCAGCAAAGCCCTCGAAGTTGCGTGGTCGGTCGTGGCTCGCATGGACAAGATGATCAGCGATGCGAAACCCTGGGAGTTGGCCAAGGATGAAAATCAAAAGCAGACGCTGAATGCCGTGCTCTATCGTGCGGCTGAAGTGTTGCGGTGGTTATCAGTTTTGCTCTACCCAGTGATGCCGGGTGCTACGGAGGATATTTGGAGACAACTGGGCCTGAGCGGCTCTCCCGCCAGCATTAATCCACGAGATCTGAAGTGGGCAGACCTTTCAGAGGGCACGGCTATTGGCGAGGTCAAGCCGTTGTTCCCGAGGATAGACAAGGTGAAAACGATGAAGGAAATTGAGAGCGCAGATGTCCAAAGTGCGCAGTCAAATGTCCAAAGTCCTGATTCCGGCGTGCATGCAACAGAGGCGGATGCAGTTCCAAATGCGCCGAATCAGGCTGATACCGCACCGGCAGCTCCTCGGCAACACGCGACGGAGGCGGAGGCTGTGTCTGGTCTCGCAAGCTATATCGATATTACCGACTTTACCAAGGTGGAGCTACGTGTGGGCCAGGTGTTGACTGCCGCGCGTATCCCGAAGTCAGACAAACTGTTGCTTTTGACGGTCGACGTTGGGGAAGAGAATCCACGTACGATTCTCGCCGGCATTGCTGAGTATTACGAGCCGGAGACCATGGTGGGGCGAAAGATTGCTGTGGTATCCAACCTAAGGCCGCGGAAGATGCGCGGTCACGAATCGCAAGGGATGCTCCTCGCCGCATCTGTTGGGGAAGGTGATCGACCGGTATTGGCCACATTCACCGAAGAAGTACCAAACGGAGCAAGGCTGAAGTAATACTGAGACAAAGTTCAAGGCCAGCCTATGCCTTACCGGCGGGAACGCTTGTTCTAATCAGAAAACACAGGCGGCTCTCCGAACCTCCTGGCCAGGCTCGTAAGATACTTCGTCATCTGGGTTGTGTGCCCAAGAACGTATTTCGAAACAAACCGAAAAATCGGGTTTGGGACTTTTCCAATCTCAGTAATCTTGACGTTGCTCCCTTCAGGCGTCGGGGTGATATCTATCTCCCAACTGCCGCTAAACGGCCCCTCCTCCGCGATCTCACGAACCAACCGCGTAGGCGGCTTCGACTCGGTAGTTGCAAGCTGCACTGTATTTCCGTCCTTATAATTCTCCTGCCAAACAGGTTTTCCGTTTTTCTCGCCTACTGAGGTGACGCTCGCTACGTCGTCCCGCCATTTCGGTTCATTCGCGTGGTCGTTGATGGCATCCCAGATCACCTGGGGTGCCTGTTTGGTTTTTAAAGTCCGCGAAGCCTGGTGTTCTTCGGGCGTGAGCAAGCCAATCACCACCACAGCGACGATCAGGATCACCAACACTCCGACCACGACAAGCAGCGCTTTCTTCATAGCTTACCTCCGCAAAATTGGTGAATGGTAAATCGTAATTGGTGAATCGTAAATGCCGAGCCGTACCAGGAGAAGTCTCACTCTTCTGATATCAATTCGCGCTCAAAAATAGGTGACTTCAAGGCGGCACAACATGTGCACCTCAGCCCCTCGGCGTTAGCAAACGCGATTAATCAAACACTCGATCGGCGGAACACTCGGGCTTTTCTACCCATACGGTTGATTCGCCCCATCCATTCACTGAAAAGGCCGTGTAAGAAAAACCACCCCCCGAAGTAAAAAATACACCCGTCTTTACCCCGCCAGCATCGAGCAGAACCAGCTATCACATTTCAATCCTCACTGCGAACCCTCCCGAGAGCTGGCGAAATTCCAAAAGATCTACGAACGAAATCTCAAGAAGAAATGAGTGCGGTCATGAATTCTTTGCAAAATAAATCAAAACTGATAGCACTGGCTTTTGTCCTGCTCACCTTTGCTGTGCCTGTTTCCATTGTCCCTGGCGCGTCAGCGAAAGAACGGGTAGCCAAAGACCCCAAAACAAAAGCTTCCGAAACAAAGTCCCGGAAAAACACCCGGGAGTCGCAGGTTTCAAAAGCTGGACAAGCCAGGAACGCGAGGGAAACTAACGGATCTCGTCGAGCCGCTGCCACTGGACGAGGCCTGTCTGCGAAAGAATCGCTAAAGAACGCCTCACGAACTTCAACAAAGGCAGCTCGTAACGGCAATGACCCCGCAAAGGCGCAGGCGGCTTCGAACAAAGTCGGGCGGAATTCTAAGGCCCAGATTCTATCGGATCGGAAACAAGAACAGTCACGCCGTGCCGAACAACTCCGTCGCGCTGAATCGGCGCGCCTCGCAGCTATCGCTCGTGAGCGGACTAGTGATAACTCGCTGCGTGACGATGTGCAGGCGATGATTTCGAGGGACGACCTGACTGGCGAGGATCCGGAGATCCGCCGCGTCGCCCTAAACGCATTAGGTAACCATGCCGGAACGGTCGTCGTTATGGACCCGAAGACTGGGCGGGTTTATTCAATGGTCAACCAGGAATGGGCCGTGCGCGAAGGCTTTAAGCCGTGCTCCACTATCAAGCTTGTGACGGGCCTTGCCGGTTTGAATGAGCAGGTTATCGACGCAGGCGATACCTCTAAAATTTCCCACTCGAATAACGTCAGTTTGACACGGGCTCTCGCCTATTCCAGCAACGAGTATTTTCAACGTGTCGGCGGTCAGGTGGGATTTGAAAAGATGCTTTCCTACGCTCGGCAACTCGGGCTGGGTGAAAAAACGGGAATCAACGTAAGGAATGAATTCGCCGGGCGTATCCCAAATGTGAAAGCGCTTCCAGGCATCGCGCGCATGTCGTCACACGGAGATGATTATCAAGTGACGGCGTTGCAACTGGCGACGTTGGTATCGGCGATGAGCAACGGCGGAAAGTTGGTAACACCTTACGTCGTCCGTTCACGACAAGATGAACTGAAATTGCGAACCAAGGTTCGCCGTCAGATAAAACTGGATTCAGAGGTCTGGCGAAACATGATCCCGGGAATGGTCGGAGCCGTTAACTATGGGTCCGGTAAAAAGGCTCATGACCCGCGGCAAACTGTGGTAGGCAAAACCGGCACCTGCATCGGGCGCGGAGGATGGGTCGGCCTGTTTACCTCCTACGCGCCGTTATCAAACCCCAATTTAACGGTGGTCGTAATCGCCCGCGGCGCTGATGCGCGTAACCATTTGCCAGCTGCCGTTGCCGGGCGTATCTATCGCGATCTTAATGGACGTTTCGGGACGCCTTCGAATTTGCAAGTTGCATCTACACGCAGGTCCAATCTCGCCGTTCAATCGCAACATAACGACGAAGAGGAGTCGGAAGCAGCGGCTGCCCGCCGATTTTCGAACGAGGATCGTAACTTAATGGGGAACCGGACTGCGCTTGTGAGTTCCAAGAGTGCGACCGCAAATGCCAACGTCAAGCCGGTCTTGATGCAGATTCCAAGACGAACGGAAAGCGTGAAGCCGCAAACTGAGATGAATGATGCGCCCGCATCAGGTGCCGAAGGGCTAACTCGACCACGGCGCGTTTCCGGCAGGTAGGCTGGGGAAACAGCAAATGAAAAATGCCGCGATCCGCCATCGCGGCATTTTGTTTTCAGCCGATTCGGCTGGTAGCGTTGTAAGTCTGACGTTAAGGCCGGCCGCCGAGAATACCGCCAAGGATGTCTCCAATGCCGCCGCCGTTGCGTCTGTAGCCGCCGTTGCCTGCGTACTGACGGTAGCCCTGGTCGTAGCCGCGAACGAAGCCTTCACGAAATTCCTGCGAGGAGGCGTTGCGCCAGTGTTTCGAGCGCTGTGGGTCGTAACTTTGGCCACGCTGTCCGTCGCTCGAACCCGTTTCCAGCCCCTGCTGATAGCCGCGGTTCAGTTCTGCCTGATTGCCGTAGCCACCGTATCCGCCAGTTCCGTATCGACCATTTCCATAACGACCATTGTTGTAAGTGCCGTTTCCGTAACGACCGTTTCCGTAACCGGCATATTGCCGGTAGCCCTGGTCATAACCTCGCACAAAGCCTTCGCGGAAGCCCTGTGAAGATGTGTTGTAGTAGCGCGAGCGCTGCGGGCTGTAGTTCTGTCCGCGTTGGGCGTCGCTCGAACCCGTGTTGATGCCCTGCTGGTAGCCCCGGTTCAGCTCGTACTGATAAGCGCTGCTACCATTGTTTCCGTAGCCTCGATTTCTATTGACGCGGTTCCGATTGTCATCGTTCCTGCGATTGCGATTATTCCAGTCCCTATCCCTGCGATCACGATTGCCCCGATCCCTGCGCTGTTCCTCAGCGCGACGCTGTCGGTAGGCGGGATCATTCGCTCCGTTAGCCAACTCCCAATTACTCTGAGCATTAGCCGTGACACTGGTAGTCGAAACTATGCCCAACACTACCGCGAACGCCAAGAGGGCGCCGCCAAATGCCTTTTTCATATTAATTCTCCCCTCCATTTGCAGTGGAAGATGGCAACGGGCATGCCGCTTTATTCGCAGGCATTAAATGGGATTTTTGAAGTTGCACCGTTCCCATTTGGTGCAGCTTTCGGACGATGATGGCGTATTTGGAATATACGTATTGTTTGCCGGAGTTAATCACCACAAACGGCATCAAAACTTGTGACGAGTAACGATCCCAATCAGCCGGCTCCTCGTGGATCTCATCAATGATGAACGCGCGCGGCCCGAGAGCTGGACCATCGCGCCCGGTCGTCGCCGGGGACAAGAAGACTCTCGAGCGTTACGGTGGTGTCGAAGTCCGCTATTTGAGGAGGAGCGGTGCGGTTCTTCAGACGGTAGAAGCCGCGCGTTTGCTGATCAGGGCCAAGCCCGCAGACGGACAATATCGCCTGCCCGCAACGAGTGCGCCCGCAACCAGAGCGGCGATCAAAATGGCAAACAGAATTATGAGCCTGGAACGCTTCATGGAGTGGGGAATGGTAAATGGTGAATGGTAAATGGTAAATAGTAGCGCCGGAATTGGCAGGAAGAGATTTGCCGAGCTGGAAGTGATTACATCGAATGTTTATTGACTCTCACGCGCACATCGATGGACCCGAGTTTGATGCCGATCGGGCCGAGGTTATTCAGCGTGCACTTGACGCAGGTGTGTCGGTGATTTTGAACGTCGGCACTGGTGATCCCCAGAGTGGAGCATTTGAACGCGCGGTGGCACTGGGTGAGAGGCATCCTGCGGTCCATACGGCCATCGGCATACATCCACACGACGCGCGACTTTACGACGAGCGGGCGGAGCAGAAGATCCTGACGCTAATCGCGGCAAGCACACGCGTAATTGCCTGGGGGGAAATCGGTCTTGATTTTCACTACGATAATTCTCCACGCGATGTGCAAATGAAAGTCTTCCAGCGGCAACTTCGAATGGCGCGCGGCGCCGGACTGCCAGTGATTATTCATACGCGCGAAGCCGAAGACGAAACGGTTGAGATACTAAAAACCGAATGGGATGGATCGAACCTTCCGGGCATCATGCATTGTTTCAGCGGCACGTCTCAGTTGGCGCATCAGGCCCTCGAACTCGGTTTTCTGATTTCGTTTTCAGGGATCGTTACTTTCAAGAAAGCCGAGGAATTGAGAAGCATTGCTCGTGAAGTGCCTCCAGATCGTTTGTTGGTTGAAACGGACTGTCCTTACCTGACACCCGTGCCGTACCGGGGGAAGCGAAATGAGCCCGCCTATGTGGTTGAAGTAGCGCGATGCCTGGCTGAGTTGAGGGGAATACAACTGGAGGAGATGGGAAGGATTACAACCTCAAACTTTTGCAGGGTTTTTGGTCTGGACTTGGTTGTCTAACTCTAGAGAACAGTTTCACATGCCTTGGCTTTGATGTTATTCTCGCAGTAAGCAATCACCGGAAAAAATACAGACGCCAATGGCTCAACAGAATTCTTTTGACATAGTATCGGAAGTTGATCGAGCGGAAGTTACAAACGCGATCAATCAAACCATCAAGGAAGTGCGGCAACGTTTCGACTTCAAAGGCAGTCAGGCAACAGTTGCTTTGGAAGTAAACGAGTTGGTTTTGAGTGCTGAAGACGAGACCAAGCTGCGAAACATGAACGACATTCTGCAGCAGAAGCTCGTGCGTCGTGGCGTGCCCTTAAAGGCTTTGAGTTACGGAACGGTCGATCCCGCTGCGGGAGGAACAGTCAAACAACGCGCCCAGATCCAACAAGGCATTCCCCAGGACAAGGCTAAGGAAGTGGTTAGATTCATCAAAGACTCTAAAGCTAAGGTCCAGGCTTCGATTCAAGGGGACATCGTCCGGGTGTCAGGCAAAGACCGCGACACCCTGCAGGAAGTAATCGCGAATCTTAAGGGCAAGGATTTCGGAATACACATGCAGTTTTCAAACTACCGAAATAACTAGGTCTATTAGTTTGGCCCTGTAGCAAACACAATCACGAAATCATGCAGGCAACGGAACAAGGCGCACTACTGGAAGATGTAGGACTGACGGCAAAACGCATCTTCAGTTTGATCGCGACAGATTTGAGCCATGTTGAGGCTGAATTTGAGCGACAGGCGCGTTCCAATGTCCAGGTTATTTCCTACCTCGGCGATTATCTTCGCGAATCAGGCGGCAAACGCGTGCGACCGGCACTAACGATTCTTGCCAACTACGCTGCCGGCGGTGACGGCTCCAGTTATAACTCGATTCGTATGGCGACCGTGATGGAGTTTCTCCACACGGCCACGCTGGTCCATGACGACATCATCGATGGCGCAGACACGCGTCGAAACCGTCCTACGGTCAACGCGCTGTGTGGCAACGAGACTGCAGTGCTGATGGGCGACTGGCTGTACATGTCGGCTTTTGAAACGAGCCTCGCCGAACGTTCCCTGCCTATTCTGGATATTCTGACTAAAGTCACTCGTAAGATGACTGAGGGTGAGTTGCTTCAACTCACGACATTGGGACGTACAGACGTTTCGGCGCAGCAGTATCTCGACATCATCGAGCGCAAGACGGCGTATCTTTTCAGTGCCTGTTGCGAAGTCGGTGCGATACTCGGCGGCGCGAGCGAGGTTGAGCAAAAGAGTTTGGCAGACTATGGTAGAAATCTTGGGATGGCATTTCAGTTGACGGACGATCTGTTGGACTTTACTTCAACGGACGACGCATTGGGGAAGGGCGCCGGAGTCGATCTCCTGGGAGGCAAAGTAACTCTGCCGCTTATCGATCTGCTGTCCAGACAACCTTCTGTAAGAGACATGGTGCAGACTGTGATGCGTGAAGGCAGTTATGACGGTGTTCGCCGCGATGAACTAATGGAAGGCGTGAATGCTGCGGGATCGATCGAACGTGCCCGGACACTGGCCGATACATATGCCGACGCCGCAAGACATAACCTCGTCGTCCTGCAGGAATCCAAGTACTCAGAAGCTCTCAAAGCAATCCCCACCTACGTCCTGGACCGCGATCGCTAATGTGTAACGCAACCTGTTAGTTTGCGGACGAAGGCCAACAGGCCGGATTCGATTAATCCGCATTTTAGCCGACCGTCCGCAAACTAACAGCTTGCGTTACCCCGTAAAGATATTGTTAAAAACGCGAAACGCCTTTAAGATTGGCCCGAATGGTTGACCGACCCAACGAAAACCTCCTTGCCCGACTGGAGCAGAGTCTGCGGCAATCGCGTGCGGCACGCATGCGATTGGCGGCGCAGTTGAGGGAATTGGAAATGGAAGCTGATGCGGTGAGGGCCGAACTCGCCGAGATGGACACGCTCGCCAGCCAAACCGAAGCGTCAATCTATCGCGTGCTGTCGACCGTGTTGGCGTCGAGCAATCTTTCCGTGGGACTGCCTTCGGATGCCGAGCTCGAAGCCGCGATGAGGCCTTCAACGCAAGCCCGCGCCCCGTACGGCGTCGAGCCGAGGCGTCAGGAAATCCCCACACTGAGGCCAAACACCGAAGCCCTCAGCGATCGGTTCATGGACAGGACCATCCCTCAGGCTGTAACGCTTCTGCTTCGCGAGGAAGGTGGATCGTTACACGTCAATGAGATCTACAACCGTCTGCTTGAAGGCGGCTTCAAGTTTACCGGTCAGAACCCCACCATCAGCATCGCGGTTTCCCTGAATCGCAATACGCGTTTTCGCAAGGTTGCACCGGGCACGTTCGACCTCATGATCCGCGACGCGTCCAAAGCCTCCTAAAAACAGAAGCTGGCCGCTAAGACACCAAGACCTCCAAGAATACAAAAAAGAAGATCAGACAGGGCCTAAGTATCTGCCGGGCGAGGTGCGCGAACCCCGCGTCTTGGCGGTTAATTGTTCCGCGAATAGAATGCCTGCATGCGCGCCATCATTCTTTCCGCCGGTTACGGCACTCGTCTGTGGCCTTTAACTGAAGATCGCACGAAGCCCGCAATTCCAATTCTCGGCAAGCCTCTCGTTGGTTACGTAGCAGAGTATCTGGCTCGTTACGGTTGCCTTGAAGTAGTTGTTAACCTTCATCACCGGCCAGAATCAGTCCGTCGCGCACTCGGCGATGGCAGCCGGTTCGGGGTGAAACTGGATTATGTCGAAGAGCCCGTGATATTGGGCACCAGTGGCGCTCTCGACAATGCGCGGGCTCTTTTAGATATCGATACCTTCGTTGTCATTAACGGTAAGATAATCACGGACATCGATCTGAAGGCAGTGCTTGAGACACACCGACGTACCAAGGCAATCGCCACGCTCGTGCTCTTGCCTAACCCGGGTTGCGAGCGGTTCTCGGTCGTCGAAGCCAACGATGGCTGCTTGCGTGGGTTTGGCGGTATGCCAAAACGCGATGATTACGTGGGCAAAGATCCGCCGCTTATGTTCACGGGAATACAAATACTCGAACCGAAGATCTTTGATTATATTCCGCAAGGCGTGTTTTCACATTCCGTTACTGATGTTTATCCCCAGGCGATGGCAAATGGCGAAGTCATTGCGGCACATGTGGCCCACGAAAACTGGTATGAGCTTTCTACTATCCCGCGCTATCGCGACATCAGCCTGATGCTTCTTGCGCAAAGCGGAAAGTCGATTAGCAAGGGTAACGGTTGCGAGATTTCTGAAGCAGCCGACATCGATCAATCAATTCTTTGGGACAATGTTCGCATCGAGGGTGGTGCTCGGGTTAGACGCTCGATATTGGCTGACAATGTACACGTCGCCCCCGGCGAAGTTGTCGAAGATGCCGCGGTTGTTTGCGCTTCCCTGGTGAGGGGCAAAACGCCCCCCGAAAAGGCTCTGAGGGGTGAATTTCGAGGCGATAATTTTGTGGTGTCTCTGACTGAGTGATACAATTCCAGACACTTAGCACGCCCAAACGCGAATTTCGAAGAAAATGTTTCCCGACTTTTTGAGAGGATTAAGGGCTCTTTCTCCCACAAATGAGTTCAGCAAAACAGGTGATGATGAGCACTTTTGAACTCTCTGCATCAGAGCGACTGCTCCGGTTTCTGGAAAGCCAGGGCATCAAAAGTAATCTTATTGTCCCACTCACGCCTGACGCCTCAACGCGGAACTACTTTCGTGTTCCCTGGAAACACGGAAAAGCCGTAGCGGCCGTGTACCCTGAGCCGTTCGATCCCGAATTTCATCCATACCTGGACGTGACTCGTCTCTTTCTCGATAACAGTTTGCCCGTTCCCGAAATATATGCGGTCGATGGGCAGAGTGGCGTCATCGTGCAGGAAGACCTTGGCGATCGTCAGCTGTTCAAGGTTTACGACGTGGCTCATGAGGATGAGTGCGAGGATTACAAGGAACGGGCCGTCAGTCTGATTGCGCAGATTCAGAAAGCCACTAACAAGGCTTTTGAGAAACAATCGATCGCAAGTCGACTCGCGTTTGACGAGGCAAAGCTTTCCTGGGAACTAGACTTCTTTGTCGAGCATTATCTCGGAAGCTTGAGAAAAGAAACTCTTCGGCATGCAGAAACAGCTGAACTGAAGGCGGAACTAAACGATATCTCGGCGGAGTTGTCTGACCGCCCGCGGGTTCTTTGTCATCGTGATTTTCACGCGGCTAACTTGATGGTGGATAGCTTCAACCGGCTGAGGATTGTCGATCATCAGGATGCGCGGATGGGACCGGTCACATACGACTTGGTTTCCTTTCTGTTGGACAGGCGTTCTGAGGTCCCTTCGCTCGCGGAACTCCGCGCTTACAGGCTTATGCTCCTGGAAGAGCGACGCCTGCTGGGATTGGAGGCGCTGGATCCTGACGAGATTGCTCGGGAATTTCGGCTGATGACAATTCAGCGAGGCCTGAAGGCCATCGGAACATTTTCATATCAAACGGCCGTATGTAACCGCGGCGCGGCCTACGAACATTTTATTCAACCGACTTTGGCGATTGTTTTACAGGCTGCGGATTGGCTTGATCGCTTCCCGGCTTTGCGAAGAATGATCAGGGAACGAACCACTCCGAATTGATTTTTTGATGGGGCAATCGGTCAGCATTGCTACCCGCATGACCGGAGGCGGCCCGATTTAAGGAACATCGCAAACTAACAGTTTGCGTTACAGCGTTACGTTACAAGGTTTAAGTTAGGAAGATCCAAACTGAATGGCTACGGAATCAAAATCACTCGAAACGCCCTCAACCGTACACACCTACATAAATCGGCTCGCAGAACACGTTGGGAAGGAAGTCACGCTTAAAGGCTGGCTTTATAACCTGCGTTCGAGCGGCAAGATTATATTTCCCCAACTGCGTGACGGAACGGGCGTGGTGCAAGGCGTCGCCTTGAAGAATGCGGTAACGCCTGAAGTGTGGGAATCGCTAAAGGGACTCGGTCAGGAATCGGCACTGACGATTACAGGCACCGTGCGGGAAGACTCCCGTGCTCCTGGTGGTTTCGAGATCGATGTGGTGAACGCCGAAGTGATCGACGAAGTTCACGACTACCCAATCACGCCCAAGGAGCACGGCACAGAGTTCCTGATGGACCACCGGCACCTGTGGCTGCGTTCGCGTCGTCAACATGCGGTTCTGAAAGTTCGCCACACCGTGGTGAGGGCCGTACGAGATTTTCTGGATAACGACGGTTTTACCCTTGCGGATTCTCCGATTTTTACACCAGCAGCATGCGAAGGCACGACGACATTATTTGAGGTCGACTATTTCGAGGGCGAAAAAGCTTATCTAACTCAATCAGGCCAGCTTTATAACGAAGCTACTGCGGCAGCGTTTGGAAAAGCATACTGCTTTGGACCAACGTTTCGCGCTGAGAAGTCCAAGACACGTCGCCACCTGACAGAGTTTTGGATGGTTGAGCCTGAGATGGCCTTTGCGCACCTCGAAGACGTGATGAATTTGTCCGAGAGGTTTCTTTCGTATATCGCAGCTCGCGTGTTGGAGGAACGTGCAGAGGAGCTAAAAGTGCTCGAGCGCGACACCTCAAAGTTGGAAGGCATTGTCCCGCCGTTTCCGCGGCTGCACTACGACGATGCGGTGAAGCTTTTGCACGAAGGACATGAAAAGGGTTTGATGGAATCGAAGTTTGAATGGGGTGGTGATTTTGGCGCGCCTGACGAGACATTCCTGTCCGGTCATTACGACAAACCGCTTATGGTTCATCACTACCCGGCAGAGATAAAGGCATTTTACATGGCCCGCGATTCGGAGAGACCCGAATTGGCTTTAGGCGTCGACGTGCTTGCGCCGGAAGGGTACGGCGAAGTGATTGGCGGCGGCGAACGTGCAACGTCGCTCGAGTTTTTGAAGGAGCAAATCGCCCTGCATCAATTACCACAAGAGGCCTTCGAGTGGTACCTCGACTTGCGTCGCTACGGCAGTGTGCCGCACGCCGGATTCGGGATGGGCATCGAACGCTGCACCGCCTGGATGTGTGGCATCGAACACGTCCGGGAAACAATTCCATTCCCGCGCATGCTTTATCGGATTAGGCCGTAGAACCGTTCCCAGCGCCAAAGGCGCGAAATGCGATAGCCTGGGGCAGCGCCCCAGGTGAGAGGTCAGCACCTATTGAAGCGCTGAAGGCGCGAAATAGTGTCGAGCGATATAACAGCGCTGTTTTCAAACCTTATTTCGCGCCTTCAGCGCTATGGGTTCTCAATTGGTCAGTCCTGGGGCGTTGCCCCAGGCTATTACATTTCGCGCCTTTGGCGCTGAAACTCAGACCGTCAAAGCAAATTAAAATGGAAGAACGCATAACTACCGACGAACGTCTGCGTTTGGAATTCAACGATTGGGCCAAAGCCGGAAAAGGTCCGAGCATGGAGAAGGGGCATCGCCCAGTTGGCGAACAGGCTATAGATCTGATGAATATTCCCGCTGGCGCACGCATACTCGACGTCGGCTGCGGTTCCGGTTGGGCCTCACGTCTGATGGCCGGGAAGGCCGGAAATGGTCACGTGATCGGCATAGACATATCGGATGAAATGATTCGTTTGGCCCGCGAAAGTTCAGTCTCGTTTTCAAATGTCGAATTCGACATCGCCAGCGCAGAGAAACTACCGTTCGACG
>JBGTCM010000247.1:0-7719 GCA_041748795.1 Pyrinomonadaceae bacterium | reverse complement strand
ACAACAGTTGCGCCTTCCGACCGCGCAATGTCGGCGTAACTCTTAACCTTGTTGAGTTGCTCTTCGGATACCTGCGGGCCCATGTGCGTGCCTTTGTTCATCGGATCACCGACAACTATCTTCGCGGATTTCTCTTTCAGTCGATCGATAAACTGGTCTTTGACTCCCTCTTCAACAAAAAGGCGCGAGCCGGCGCAGCAAACCTGGCCCTGGTTGAAAAAGATTCCCATCATCGCGCCACTCACTGCCTGCTCGATGTCGGCATCGGCAAACACAATGTTCGGCGCCTTGCCGCCCAGTTCGAGCGATACCTTATGCAAATTCTCCGCGGCGGCTTTTGCAACTAGCTTTCCCACTTCGGTCGAACCGGTAAACGCAACCTTGTCAACGTCCGGATGAGCGGCGAGCGCTGCACCCGCGGTTTCCCCATAACCCGGAACGATATTGACTACACCTTCCGGGAAACCCGCTTCCTGAATCAGTTTGCCCAACTCCATCGCCGTCACCGGTGTTTGTTCGGCCGGCTTGAGCACAACGGTATTACCTGCCGCGAGTGCTGGCGCAAGTTTCCATGCGGCCATCAGGAGCGGAAAGTTCCAGGGAATGATCTGGGCGCAAACGCCAACCGGCTCGCGCAGAGTGTAATTAAACATCTGACCCGGAACCGGGATCGTTTCGCCTTCGATCTTTGTGGCCCAGCCGGCGAAGTATTCGAAGTTTTCCGCTACTTGCGGCAGATCGACGTAGGTAGATTCCTTGATCGGTTTACCATTGTCCGCAGTTTCGAGAGCGGCCAGTTCAGTGCTGCGCTCTTCGATGAGTTGCGACAGCTTATACATCAGCCGCCCGCGATCGCGTGCGCTCATTTTGGACCACTTGCCTTCGAAAGCACGGCGTGCTGCCGTCACGGCCTTATCGATGTCTGCCTTATCGGCCTCGGCCACTTCGGCAAGCGTTTCACCCGTGGACGGGTTAGGCGTGGTAAACGTTTTGCCGGATTCGGCATCGACCCACTTTCCATCGATCAAAAGTTGATATTTTCGCGGCGACGTTGATTCGGTTGGTTGTACGGATGACATTTGTTTTATCTCCTGTCTTCGGAGCGACAAACTTGAGTCTGTCGCAGGGGTTATTGCTTCACGACGATCTAATGTAACGCAAACTGTTAGTTTGCGGACCGTGGCCAAGAGTCACGGTCGCATCATAGTGCGCATCTTCTCAAGGTCCGCAAACTAACAGTTTGCGTTACGTTAATTCGGATCCTGTTGCGACAAGCTGCCGCATACTCGTTAAAAGTCCGTTGTGCCGGCTAACAGTTGTCGGAGCACGTAGGGCAGGATACCGCCGTGCTGGTAATAGTCAATTTCAATTGGTGTGTCAATGCGAAGGATAACTGGAACTTCCTCAGTCTCACCTGACGCACGATGGATTACTAACTTAATTTCCTTTCGCGGTTTAACTCCATCCTCGAGTCCAATCACGTCAAAGGTTTCAGTGCCGTCAAGACCCAACGAGGCTGCGCTTGTTCCTTCTTTAAACTGGCACGGCAAAACACCCATACCAACCAGGTTGCTGCGATGAATTCGCTCAAAGCTTTGCACTACCACTGCCTTAACGCCCAAAAGCCGCGTCCCCTTAGCCGCCCAATCCCGAGAACTGCCCGTCCCGTATTCCTGTCCAGCGATTACCACGAGCGGAACCTTCTCTTCCTGATATTTCATCGCCGCGTCGTAAATACTCATTCGGTCGGTATCAGGATAATGAAGCGTTACACCGCCTTCGACGCTAGGCACCATCAGGTTTTTTATCCTGACGTTGGCAAAAGTCCCGCGCACCATCACCTCGTGATTACCGCGTCGCGCACCATAACTGTTGAAGTCGTTAATGCTGACGCCTTTCGACTGGAGATACAGACCTGCCGGGGAGTTGGGTTTGATTGCGCCCGCCGGACTAATGTGGTCCGTAGTAACCGAGTCGCCGAAAATTGCCAGCGGTCGCGCGCCGTGAACGTCGCACCACTGCCCGACCGCGTTGCTGAAACCCTCGAAGTAGGGAGGCTCTCGAATGTAGGTGGACTCCGAGTCCCAATCGTAGACATTCCCGGTTGAGGTTGGTATAGCGTTCCACAGATGGTTCTGCTCCTCGAAGTTGCTGTAAAGTCTTCGATAAGTCTCGGGATCAAACGCAGCCCGCATCAGCTCGCTGATCTCCTGGGGGTCAGGCCAAATCTCGCTAAGAAAAACATCTTTCCCGTCAGAATCTTTGCCGAGAGGCTCTGTCGTAAGATCGATATCCACCCGCCCGGCAATTGCAAACGCAACTACGAGCGGCGGGCTCATCAGAAAGTTTGCCTTGATGCTCTGGTGAACGCGCGCTTCAAAATTTCGATTGCCGGATAAAACACTGGCCGCGATGAAATCGTGATCGCTGAGGACATTTTCTATGTTTGGATCGAGTGGTCCTGAATTTCCAATGCAGGTCGTGCAGCCATAACCCACCAGATTAAAGCCGAGTTGATCCAGATATTCCTGCAAGCCCGTTTTCTGTAGATATTCGGTCACAACTCGCGAACCCGGGGCCAGCGAATTCTTGACGGCCGGCCGAACGATCAAGCCTCGCGCCACAGCCTTCTTTGCCAAAAGGCCCGCGGCAATCATTACGCTGGGATTGGAAGTGTTGGTGCACGACGTAATCGCAGCGATCAGGACGTCGCCGTGGCCCAGGTCAACTTCTGCATGCGGGAATTCCTGCGGGTCAACTTCTTCGACTCGATCGGGAGTGGGTCGATTGTTGACCATCTCCGTCTCAGACCAGACGCTCGTGTTCTTCGGACTAACGGTACCGTCACCAACTGCGACAGGCACAGTTTCCGGACGTTGCTCACCTCCGCCGGTGAACGAAGCCTTGGCAAAGTCCAACGTTCCAATGCGGGCGAAATGCCGCGAGCCTATCTCTTCGCTGGTTTTACCGTAGCCGCCTTCCGAGACTGGTTTCTGAAGCAGTTCTGTAAACTGGCTCTTCAGATTCGACAGTTCGATGCGATCCTGCGGCCGCTTTGGACCGGCCACGCTTGGCACAATACTGTTGAGGTCCAGATCGAGCAGCAAGCTATATTCACATTCGCCGCCCTTTGGAATGCCAAACATTCCCTGGGCCTGATAATAATTGCGGACCGCCTCCACGTGTTCATCGGCACGCCCAGTCGCCTTCAAGTAAACACAGGTTTCTTCGTCAACCGGAAAGAAACCCATCGTCGCGCCATACTCCGGCGCCATGTTCGCGATGGTCGCGCGGTCAGTAACCGAGAGACTGGAAGCACCCTCCCCATGAAACTCGACAAACTTTCCTACAACTTTCGCCTTGCGCAGCATCTCGGTAACACGCAACACGAGATCGGTGGCTGTCACTCCCGCGCGCAACGAACCAGATAAATGAACGCCAACCACATCGGGCGTCAAAAAGTAAACCGGTTGGCCCAACATCGCCGCCTCCGCTTCAATACCGCCGACTCCCCAACCCACAATTCCCAAACCATTAATCATCGTTGTATGTGAGTCGGTGCCGACGAGAGTGTCGGGATAATAGTATTCGTGTCGCTCCCAAACGCTCTTTCCGAGGTATTCGAGATTCACCTGGTGACAAATGCCGATCCCCGGAGGAATCACGGCGAAACCATCAAACGCTTGAGTTCCCCACTTCAGAAACTGGTACCGGGAGGTGTTGCGTTTGAACTCCATCGCCATGTTCTTTTCAAACGCGTCTTTGGTGCTGGCAAAATCGACCTGAACGGAGTGGTCTATCACGAGGTCAACTGGAACGAGCGGTTCAATCACACCGGTGTTCTTGTTTAGACGCGCCACGGCTGAACGCATCGCCGCCAGGTCAACGAGCAAAGGTACGCCCGTGAAATCCTGCAGCAACACGCGCGCGACGACGAAAGGCACCTCTTCTATCCGCTCGGCCTTCGGCTGCCAGTTGGCCAGCCCCCGAACATCGTCTTCAGTAATCCTTTTCCCGTCGTAGTTGCGGAGTACCGACTCCAGGACGATTCGAATGCTCACCGGCAGCTTGGAAATCGGCCCCACACCTTCTTTTTCAAGCTGCGGTAGTGAATAAAATTGTGCGGATTTGCCTGGAACGGGACTGAACGTTTGGAGGGAATTAAATAAACCTTGTGGCATAGAAATCAACGATGCCTTTTCATGTCGCTGCGCTCGCGCTTGCAGTGATCACGCGGAAGAGACTTAAGTTTTTCGTGTACAACTCAGTGTAAGGTCCATGCTGTGTGATCGTCAAGCAAGGGGTCTTTGCAGAAGCGAGCGGCGCAGGCAATGAAGTCAGTACCACCTCCCGGTAGCGGGTGGGTCCCCGGGATTGCCGATTGCCGATTGCCAAATGCCGATTGGCTTCTTATCCAAAGAGAAATTGGAAATCTGAGATTGGCAATTGGCAATGTAAGAGACCCACCGCTACCGCGAGGTGGTACTGACTTCATCGCCAAACGTACATGGTTCTGTGAAGTCTGTTGCTCAGCTTTGATTCGTTTTGTTATAGTCCACCCATCCCCCGCAACGATTGAACACCGAGCGCTGTAAGCGAAGCGCTCATCAATTGCCTGGTTCCAAAATCGGGTTAGGAGGGCTACATGCCAAAGAAAACGGCTGAGGATTTTGAGTACCTAAGCAATGATCCTAATTACGTCCCCAATCCCGACATAGAGGAATTCATGGAAGGCGAAATTTCGCGGGCACCGAAAGATCCGGAGCAGCTGGCGCAACGCATTCGTAATAACACGGCGGCCTCGCCGAAGGACGCAGGTGGAGATCTTGACGCGTCCTGGGAAGACGTTAATGCGACCGGCTCGGAAACAGTTGGCGGCGACAATCCAACTCCCGATCAATCTTTAGTCGAAGAGAACGCGAGCGCGCTCGGAGTGAGTTTTGAAGATAACGAGGAGCTGGACTTTCTCGGTAAGATCGAGCGTCGGGACAAAGATCGTTTTGAATTAGATGAGAGTTCAAAAGCCAGCGAGGATATGATTTAAGCCATGAGCTTGGTTCTTGGTGCTTTGTTCTTGGTTCTTGGTCCGTTGTCCGTTGTTAGTTGTTAGTTGTCGGTTGCACCGCAGGAGCTATGACTTACTAGCAACTGACAACTAACAACGGACAACTAACACCGACAATTAACAACTATCAACTAACAACTGACCAAGAACAAAGAACAAAGTACCAAGCTCAGCTCATTTACGACGGCTATCGATTACGAGAGTAACAGGTCCATCGTTAACCAGCTCCACTTGCATCATCGCGCCAAACCTTCCGCTGCCAACGTCAGACAGCATTCCGCGCACTTGCCCGATGAAGTATTCATATATCGGTTCGGCTACTTCCGGCGTCGCCGCATCACTCCATGAAGGACGAAGCCCGCGTCTGACATCGCCGTAAAGCGTAAATTGCGAAATCACCAGCATTCCTCCGTCTACCTCCTTCACCGACAGATTCATCTTCCCTTCAGCGTCGTCAAAAATTCGCAGTGCCGTGATCTTGGATGCGAGGTATTGAGCATCGGCTTCTGAATCATCACGCGCTATCCCCAACAAAACGACGAGACCTTGTTTGATCTCGCCGATTGTTTCTTCCTCGACTGTGACACTTGCGCGCGTTACGCGTTGGACGACAGCTCGCATCTATTTCTTTGGTGGTTTGCTGGGCCTGATTTCTACACGGCTAGCCAAGCTGCGGTCTTCGTGGTGAAGGAGATCGACAACCACTCTGGCAATGTCGGAAGGTTGGAGCTGCCAGGATTTGTCCTCGCCTGGTTCGTCGTCTCCAAAATCGGTGTTGACCGACCCCGGCATGATGTAACTGACCTTGATTCCGTCGTGCCGGACTTCCTGCATCAACGCCTCACTGAACCCGTTAAGGCCAAATTTCGAAGCATTGTAGGCAGCCATTCCTGGATGGGCATTCGTACCTGCCAACGACGACATGTTAATGATGTAACCACCGCCGCGTTGTTTCATGAAGGGGATCGCCTCATGGCAGCAATAGAAAACTCCGAAAAGATTTGTCTCCAGCACAGAACAGAAATCTTCGCAGGACATTTCCTCGACCGTTTGGAAAAGGCCGATGCCGGCGTTGTTAACCAGAATGTCGAGGCCGCCAAGTTGCGAGGTGGCGAAATCAAACATGGCTTTGACCTGCGAAGAGTTACACACATCCGCAACGACGCCGGTCGCATCGCCCTTTTCCAATGCCCTCAAGGCAACAACTGTTTCATCTATCTCGCTACGACTCCGCGCGCTGATGCAAACACTGACGCCTTCGTTAACGAGTGCCTCGGCAATCGCACGACCGATACCCTTCGTTCCGCCGGTTACAATTGCTGTTTTGCCTTGAAGATCCATCTCTCACCTTGCCATCATCTGGCTCCTGGGCATTCAAGCTGGAGTTCAGAGTTCAACCTTCAGGTTGCTGTTAGGTTAGAGGCAAGCTAAAGCTTGAACTCTGAACTTCCGGCATGTCATCCAAATTCTAGTTGCTCAACTTGAGTTTCAATCTTTCGTTGACAACTTTGGGATTGGCTTTGCCCTTCGATGCCTTAAGTACCTGTCCAACAAAGAAGCCGAACAACGCATCTTTGCCCGCGCGGTAACTTTCCAGCTGCTGCGGATTCGCGGCAATTATCTGATCAATCAGTTGGTCGATCTCTCCGGCGTCGCTGAGCTGGACCATCCCTTTCTCCGACACAATCGCCGCGGGGCCCTTCCCTGTTTTGAACATTTCGACCAGGACTTCCTTGCCTTGCTTTCCACTGATCTTCTCTTCGTCGATCATGCGCACGAGCTCACCAAGACTTGCCGCTGATACCGGCGAATCGCCGGCGGTAATTCCTGCGTTCTCCAGCTCGCGAAGTAGTTCGGAGCGTATCCAGTTTGCCGCTGCCTTCGGATTTCCCGACTCCTCTGCAGCCTGCTCGTAGTAATCAGCCAACGATTTCTCGGAGGTTAGTTGAGATGCGTCGCTATACGGCAGGCCATACTGTTCGGTGAAGCGGCGACGCCGAGCTTCCGGCAACTCCGGCATCGACTCCCGCACTTCTTTAACGAACTCATCCGAAACAATAAGCGGTGGCAGATCCGGTTCCGGAAAGTAACGATAATCGTGGGCTTCTTCTTTGGAGCGCATCACGCGCGTTTCAGCAGCCCGCTCGTCCCAAAGCCTTGTCTCCTGGTGCAAACGCCCGCCTGATTCAAGCACCTTGATTTGCCTATTAACCTCAAACTCGATCCCACGCTGCATGAACCGCACAGAGTTCAGGTTTTTTAGTTCAACCTTGGTTCCAAACTTCTCATCGCCCGTTCGCCGCACAGACACGTTTGCTTCGCAACGCAGATTCCCCTTCTCCATATCCGCTTCAGAAGCGCCGACCCACTGCAGCGCGCGACGAACATGATTCACATAGTCATATGCTTCCCACGACGAGCGAAAGTCCGGTTCAGTCACAATCTCAGCCAACGGTGTGCCGGCGCGGTTCAAATCTATGTAGGAGTAACGGTCAATGTCAGGCAGCCCTTCGTGCACGTTCTTGCCCGCATCTTCTTCCAAATGAAGTCGCGTTATCGCGATGTTCTTCGGCTTCCATTCCACCGGGTGGCCTGCATCATCGCGCTCAGCCGTCATGATTTCCAGTTGGCCGTTGGCGGAAAACGGCTGATCG
>JBGTCM010000246.1:0-5194 GCA_041748795.1 Pyrinomonadaceae bacterium | reverse complement strand
AACTGTTGAGGCGCGGTTTGCGCTGTTGCGCCTTCAGTTTTAGTTTGCAGCTGACTGGGCGAAACGGTGTAGCCGATGAAGATAGCGACGGCCAGGAGAAGTCCGGCGCCGGCTGGTAATGCGATGCCATTCAGCGATGCTAGTTTGGTGGGCTTTAATGGTGACGAGCTGCGGGGCTGCACAACCGACAAAGCGTGATCATGAAGAAGGCTTTGGCCGTCCATGTCGCAGACGCTCTGGTGGTCTTCATAGATGAATTCGCACTGTGGACAACGTTTCATCGCGTCCCTCCCGGAGATCCGAAATTTGAGTTGGGGCGCGATACAGGCGGTTAAGTTGTGGGTGAGATCCGCGGAACAAGGATTACATAGATTGCCTAAAACCGACAACTAGTTTTGTGAAGTAGGACAGGCATTCCTGCCTGTCTATGTTGCGTTTGCGTTACGTTGGGGTAATTCAAGACCGACAGACAGGAATGTCTGTCCTACTCAGAGGGTGCAGACTCGGAATCTGCTGATTCGGCGGGGGTTTGATCGTCTGCCACCCATGAAACAAAGAGTCGCAGCCAGTTTTCGGTAGATTCAGCGATTTGCACGCCTACTCGCGCGGTGCCATAGATTGCCGGGGCAATGCGAATTACGACTGCGGTCACTTCGATAGGTGCCCCGTCAGGGCGGTGCGCGCGCAAATATAAACGCTCGCCGCGGTTGACTCTTTGGTTGAGGTGGAAAAGTGCGCCGGAGGTCGAGATGTCGTCAGTCTCCGTAGGCTCGCTCCATGCAGAACCATCCTCGGCGCGTCCGGAAATGACGATAGGCAGACGCAGCGCCATGCGTAACGCAAATCGTCGCTCTTCGTTGTTGTAGGGAACGTTCATCTGAAAAATGTTCGTTGTGAGTAATCAGTTGTTAGTTGCAACACTGTTCTTGCAACTGACAACTGACTACTAACCACTAACAACTGACCGCTGCTTTTCCTCGTTCCAGTTGTAAAAACCCTCGCCGCTCTTTTTGCCGAGCTTTCCTTCTTCTACCATGCGCCGCAGAAGATCCGGCGGGCGAAACGTCTCTGAGCCAAGTTCTTGATAGAGATACTCGGCAATATTGAGTCGAATGTCCAGACCTACATGATCAGTCAGCTTGAGCGGGCCCATCGGATGGTTGTATCCCAGCTCCATTGCCGTATCAATGTCTTTCGCTGAAGCCACTCCCTGTTCGAGCATGCGCATCGCTTCGAGACCCAGAGCAACCCCCAGGCGGCTTGAAGCGAAGCCTGGGACATCCCGAACGACTATTGGTTCCTTTCGCAATTTCCGGCTGACTTCGCGAACGATCTCAACCGTATCATCGCTCGTTGCTCTACCAACCACGATTTCAACCAGCCGCATTATGTGGACCGGATTGAAAAAGTGCATCCCGACAACGTTTGCCGGACGTTCCGAGCTTTTTGCAATCTCGGTGATCGAAAGCGATGAAGTGTTTGTTGCAAAAACAAAATCCTGCTGCGAAAGGGTTTCTACTTCCCGGAGTAGTTGCTGCTTTATTTCCAGGCGTTCAGGCGCAGCTTCAATGATCAGATCGGCATTCGCGATTTCCTCTAAATGGGTAGTGCCCCGAATATGTTGAAGAGTTGAGTCGCAGTCGGACTCAGTAAGTTTCCCTAGTTGAATTCCCTTAGTCAGGTTGCGCTCGATTGCATTAATGCCGCGCGCAAGGGAATCGCGGTCCACGTCTCGAAGGATCACCCGGTAACCAGCGGCTGCAGCCACCTGCGCAATGCCGTGGCCCATAGTGCCTGCGCCGATGACGCCAATCGTTTCAATCACTTGCGGAGCGAGTCCAGAATTCAATCGTTTGCCCCGGGGTTTACTACGTAAGGCTGCCCAGCTCTCAGGTTCGACTACTATAGTAGCGCTAGTTATACTATGGCCTAACCGAAAAGGCTATACTTTCACACACTTTGTTCGCGATTTCAGCGTTCGAAAAAGGGACGGAGACTATAGTGAACCCCAAGCAAACACTCAATAGAGAGGTTGTAATCATCGGTTCGGGCCCGGCCGGATTGACCGCGGCAATATATTCGGCGCGCGCCAACTTGAAGCCGCTCCTGATAGATGCGCCTCCCGACGCGGAAAAACAGACGACACCCGGCGGCCAGCTCATGATCACAACGGAGGTAGAAAACTATCCGGGCTTCTCCGAGGGTATTCAGGGGCCGGACCTGATGGTTGAGTTTCGCAAACAGGCGGAACGCTTCGGAACGGAGTTTCTCGAGGCGTGGATAACCGACGTCGACCTCAGCGAGCGCCCATTCTTACTGCAAACTGAGGACTACGAAATCAGCACTCAAACCCTGATTATCGCCACGGGAGCTTCAGCGAAGTGGCTGGGCATACCCGGCGAGGCGAAAGTGCCCAAGGGTTTTGGAGGCAACGGCGTGTCGGCGTGTGCTACATGCGACGGCCCTTTGCCGGCCTTTCGAAATAAAGTGTTGGTGGTGGTGGGCGGCGGCGACACCGCAATGGAGGAAGCTACGTTCCTGACACGTTACGCGTCGAAGGTCTATGTCGTGCACCGTCGCGACAAACTGCGTGCTTCAAAGATCATGCAGGAAAAGGCGCTCAAAAACCCGAAAATTCAATTTGTCTGGAACACGGGGCTGGAAGAGATTTTGGGAGAACCGGAAACTGGTGTTACGGGCGTAAGGTTGTGCAATCTCGAAACAAAGGATGAACGTGTGTTGCCCTGCGCCGGTGTGTTTATAGCGATCGGCCACAATCCCAACACAGATCTCTTTAAGGGACAGTTGGACATGGATGAAGTTGGCTACATAAAGACTTCGGGAAAGTCGACGGCCACAAATATTCCCGGCGTTTTTGCGGCGGGCGACGTTCAGGACAACTGCTACCGCCAGGCGGTTACTGCTGCGGGCACCGGCTGCATGTCGGCGCTTGATTCGGAAAGGTTTTTGGATCACTTGCCGGTGGCAATGCCCTCAGGCGAGGAAGTGACTATGGAAGGCGAACATATCACTCAGGATCACAAGGTAATTATTGAACCCGATGGCACCATGGTACCTAACGATACGGCCTTGGCGGCCGCGGAAGAGTGAGCGAAGCGGTTCGGGGCAGTAGCCCGACCGTTAGGGAGGTGCGTTATTAGCCAAGTCCTTAACGCCCTCCCTCACGGTCGGGCTACTGCCCCTTTGCTTGTCACAACAATACGATTGAATCGTCGCGCTGGCGGCGACGGGATGTAGGTAGAGGTGGCGCGTGGAGTGTCGCCGGCTCAGGTTCGGATCGAACTACATTCTTAGGACAGGCCTCACAGTAAAATCCCAAATGCTTCTTTCGATCCTCACATTCGTTGCACTCGAGCGACTGTCCTAAAATTCTTAAAGCATCAACTAACGGCAGCAGCAGGCGCCCGCGTTCGGTAAGCGCATACTCGATATGCGGAGGATTGCCGCCAAAGTCCGTCCGTTCAAGCAGGCGATCCTTCTCCATGTCGCGCAGCCGGCCGACGAGTGTGCGACTGCTGATTGGGAAGAGTCCGGCGTGTAATTCCATTGTTCGCTTCGGACCTGACGCGAGATCTCGCGCGACCAGCAGAGACCACTTGTCGCCAATCATTTGTAGTGCACCAGCAACCGGGCAACCATCAATTTTGCGTCGACGCACTATTTACTCCGGTTAGGGGTGTTCAGTAACAGGTGTTCAGAGTACAGCCTTCAGGCTGCGGTTCCGCTAAAGCAACGCCGCAAGCTAAAGCCTGTACTCTGAACTACAGGCCTGATGTTCAGAGTTTAACCTTCAAGTCGTCTTCCGTGACATTACTTCACCACGGTGATTTCACGAGTAGTCGTATTGTATCCGCCATTGTCGACCGGACGCTGGTCCTTGTCGAGTAATTCGAGACGGACGACATGTTTGCCGTTGGTCCAACCTGACAGCCATATCGGCTCCCACGTGTCGATATATCTGGGATCGTCGTCGTCAATAATATAACGAACGCGATACTCACCGCCATCGCCTTTCAGTTTCGCATTCGCTAACCAAAAATCAATCATGATTGCATCAGCATCCGCTCCCTTGTACTCACCTTTTGGCCGGCTGTAAGTTAGCAGAGGCTTAGCTGGATCAACCTCTCCGGCGGTACTTGGCGCCACGTCCTTTCCTTCGCGAGCACTGGGTGACGGTGAAGCATTCGCCACGACCTGGCCGGTGTTTGTAGTGGTTGGCTTGTTTGGATCGCCACCGCCTTTAACAGTGAACGTTACAATTTGAAAGGCCCCATCATTCTTGTAGCTCTCGTGCCAGGGTCGAGACGGGAAAACTCGCAAAGTGTGTTTACCCTCCGTGACATTCCGCAGCTCAAACGGCTGGTCCAATTCGTAGTACGCTTCGTAGGGTTGATTATCCAGAATGACGTGAACGTGATTGCCGGTATTTGTCGCCGGGTCTTTGTGTGGCTTGTAACCCTTTAGATCTCCGCTCAGGTCCAGGCGAACCGCCACGACCGATCCGTTAATAACAGAGTTGTTTGCCGGCGAGACGATTTTCGCAGTGGGCTTCGCTTCATCCTGCTCGCCTCGCTGTCTCATGAGGTCGAGAATGTTTTGCGGTCTGGGCACGACTTGTAACACCTGTCGTGGCGGCGGCGTCACCGTGGTGACGGCCGTAGTTTGATTCTGGTTATCAGCGGAACAGGCTGCTAAGAGAAATAGGGCAACAGTATTGATAATCAGGATTGAGTGCCACCTCGTAAACTTCTGCATCGGTTTCCTCCATTTGTCTTTGTGGTCCAGTCAGGCTACGCCAATCGTGTGGCGAATGTTAAGCAATATTGCTTCGAAAGGGTTGAACTGGGCCAATGAACAGGCGTATAGAGTACAAGCTTTAGCTTGCGACCATACTGTAGAAGCTAGCTTGCATGGTCGCGAAATACACAACCTTTAGCTTGCGACCGTACGCCAGAAGCTAGATTTGGGAGAAATCCATGACACAAAAGACCCTGTGGTTGACTTGCGCGATCTTGCTGCTCTTAACTTCAACTGCCTTGCTCATCGGTTGTCAGAAGCAACAACAGACCGCCGGATTTCAACCGGAGATTGTGCCGCTGCCACCGCAACTGACAACTTACGAACCGATGCCAATCCCTGCTGACAATCCGATGACGCCCGAGAAGGTGGCGCT
>JBGTCM010000245.1:0-5084 GCA_041748795.1 Pyrinomonadaceae bacterium | reverse complement strand
CACATAGGAGTCGCCGTCATTCATGTCGCCAACCAAAATCGCTTGCGTGGGACAAACAACTACGCACGCCGGTTCCAGTCCAACGTCGATACGATGCGCGCAGAAGTTACATTTCTCGGCAGAGTGATCCTCGGGATTGATGAAGATTGCGTCGTAAGGGCAGGCTGCCATACAGGCCTTGCAACCAATGCAAATCGATTTATCGAAATCGACAATGCCGTCCGCCCGCTTGAACATCGCCGTCGTCGGACAGGCTGTCACACACGGAGCATGCGCACACTGATTACAGCGTGTCACCTGATGCGCGCGCCGAGCCTGCGGGAAAACGCCAACGTCGACGTGTTTTACATACGTGCGGGTGACGGAGAGCGGCACCAGGTTTTCCGACTTGCATGCGGTGGTGCACGCATGACAGCCAATACAGCGCGTATGGTCGATGACCTTGGCCCATTGGACCGCACGCGTTTGTGACTCTTCGAGCATCAACTTTTCTCTGGTTGGCTGGGAAAGCGCCAACTATATCACGCTCAGATGTAAAGCAAACTGTTAGTTTGCTTGGTCTGCGGCAACCTAACTTGCCAATACTTCGTGGAGCAGCGTTGGAAACCCTTTGCGAGCGATCGAGCAAACTAACAGTTTGCTTTACCGGCGGCTGGTGTTGACAAATGTGTGGGAGCATAAGAAATTAGCTCCAGTGAATAATTCAATTAGCGCGTTTATTGGGGGATTATTGATGCGTCCTATTCTGAGCTTAGTTGCGATCATGTTTTTCGGCGGACTTGTCTTAACCGCCTGTAATTCCGCGGAACAAAAACCCGGCTCTACGCCCTCGGCGGGGAGCGCCCCTGCCGCTGCTCCGGCATTTGCGGATGGTGTGCGCCGGATTACTCCGATTGAACTGCGAGACATGCTTGCCAGAAACGAAGCGGTCGCCATCGATGTGCGGAACGATGAGGCTTACAACACCGCTCATATCAAGGGCGCGAAACTGATACCCGAGACCGACGTCGGAAAACGCAGCGACGAATTGCCGAAGAATAAGTTGATAGTGACTTACTGTTCTTGACCAAACGAACATACGTCCGCCCGTGCGGTGGTCGACTTAAAAGCAAAGGGTATTAACAACGCGGCGGCGCTCTTCGGCGGCTTTGTCGCCTGGCAGAACGCTGGTTTCCCGATTGAGAAAAAGCAGTAAGTAGGACAGACATTCCTGTCTGTCGGACGAGGGATAGAATGAACGTCGGTTAGACAGACGTCTTTGTCTGTCTCGACCAAGAGAATAAACGTTAGCAGACAGGAACGTCTGTCCCCTTACAAGATGCACTGTTCCAACTGCGGCTCTTACATCGCCCCCGGCAAACGCTTTTGTTCGGAGTGTGGCTCGCCGGCTGACGACTCGGAACAAACCCGGATCATGCGGGCACAGCGCGGCATTCCAGTGCGCTCTGATGATGATGACGATCTCGAACACGTAATATTCACCGTGCGGCCCACCATGATCTTCATCAAGTTGGGCTACGCTTTAGCTGTTATCGCCGCAATTGCTCTTGTAGTTCTACTCGCCTGGATATCCGTTCCACCCTACATTTCGATTCCGCTGGCGCTGGCGCTCCTCCTGGTTCCGGCTTATTACCATCTGCGTCGCAACATGGTTCGTTACACCTTGACGGATGCCAAGATCGAAATCGATACGGGGCTGATAGCGCGCACCACACGCAACATTCCACTCACCAAAATCCAGGATGTGACGGTTTCGGCGAGCATCCCGCAGCGGGTCCTCGGCTTTGGGGACGTGATTGTGGATAACGCCAGCGACATGGGTGGAACAACGGTGCTGAATAACATCAGCAACCCTCGCCATTATGCCGATCTGCTTTTGCGCGAGCTCAGGCGCCGGCAGTAGACTGGACCGGATTACAACCCCCTTTTCCAACCCTGCACCTTCGATGGAACGTCTAAGCTTTTTCGGGGTCTAAGTACCCACGATTCTATTAGGAGTTAAGCGTTGAGATCCAAATTTTTAAATAAATTTGTCGCTGGTTTTATATTGCTACTCGCCTTATTCGTCACGGGCCTGTCAATACCTTTGGATCCGGCTGGCAAACTGTTTCCCGAGCGGTTGGGTGATTTTCGAGCAGCGGGCCCTGCGGTAACTCCAAAACCCGAAATCGTCCTCGATACGACGTCCGGAGTTACCTCCATCGCATCGCGAGCCTATGTGTCGAAGACTGGCCAGAAATTTTGGCTGACGTTGATGACCGCGCCGTCGAATTCAGGCGCTTACGCCTTGTTAACGAACGCCAGGCATTCATCGGAAAGGTCAGAGCGCGCGAGTGTAGGATCGGCGGGATTTCAACTAGGCGATCGGCTGTTGTTCGTGAAAGGTACCTCGTTGGTGAGCGTTACCGCGGACGAGGCCAATAAGGAACAATCGCCGCTTGCGATCGCCCGGGCATTCGCGGATACGCTGGACCGGGGCGAAGCGGACATTCCGGTACTGATAAGACACCTCCCCAATTGGGAAAGCGTTCTGGATAACATTCTCTATGCCGTGGACAAAGATGGGTTGAACAAAGCGTTGGGCAATCAACCTGTTTTGGAAGCCTTGAGTTTTCACGGTGGCGCAGAGGCAGCGCTGGCCAATTACAACGAGTCAAGGATGTTGCTGGTCGAATTCAATACCCCGCAGATTGCCACAGACAACGACCAGCGTGTTGTGGCTAAGCTTCAGGAGTTGCGCAATCAGGGACAGCCTGTGCCGTCGGCGTACCGGCGTGTCGGCAACTACGCGGTGTTTGTGTTCAATGCACCGAATCAGGATACAGCCAACCAGCTGATCGATCAGGTGAAATATCAGCAAATGGTTCAGTGGCTGGGTGAGAACCCTTATCGTTATGACCGAGCGGTGCGGGAGTTTGCCGATACTACGTTGGGCGTTTTTGTAAACGTGGTTAAGGCGTCGGGTTTAGTAATACTTGGGAGTCTGTCCCTGGGTGGACTCCTGGGCGCGTTTTTGTTCACTCGCCGGCGGAATCAACAGCGAGCTCAGGAAGCATATAGCGATGCCGGTGGGATGCTGCGCCTCAACCTGGACGAAATCACTCCGCCCACAAACTCGGCAAGGTTGCTCGGCCCGGGAAACTAAGCAGTTTTTAGATGGGCGCTGTCGCGTCCAGATGAATCGTAAAACAGTTAGAGGTCGGGAAGGGTGTTTACCCCGTTTCCCGACCTCTAACTGTTTATGAATCTTCCGGGGCCTGGTCGCGCTAAGTCGCCCCTAAAATAATGCGGGCTGCTGATTATCCTGGGAAGCTCCCCCAAGCCTCGTCAGGATCGAAATCAGCAGCCTCGCAATGATTGCTCGTCGATTACCTGCAAACGTTAACTCCGTTCCCCCGAAAGAGCCACCGCCTGCCTTTTTAATGTGAGAGGACGGCCTCCCCCAAAGCTTCCACTCACTGTAATCTAGAGCTGACCCTATTTACTTTTCTACCCTTCTTGTTTTGATTTATCCTTTGGCAACGAGCGTGCCAGTCTCATAGCGCGGCGAGCCTAAAAAAGTGATCTTGAAGTTTCTTAGGAAATCCGGCGTTCGGGTCTTCACCGACCGAATCAGCGGCTTAGTGGCACCGAGATAGCCGTACATCTTCGATACAACAGAACGTTAACACTCGAACGATTATCAATCGCTTCCCCGCGTTCCTACGGCAGCGCCCCTATCAGCTGATCGATTTCTTCGACATTGTTGTAGAAATGCGGGGCTATCCGAAGTCCCCGGCCTCGCGGTGCCGTGACCACGTTTGCCGTTTTCAAGTGAGTGAAAAGATCCATCGGACTACGTGAACCGCGATGCCGAATGCTGACGATTTGCGATTTCTCCGCTGGTTGCCGCGAACTGATTACCTGATAGTTAGTGCCCTGCAATCGTTCGCACAGATGATCGGTCAGCACTTCAAGATCGCTTTGGATTGCCGGGACTCCAATCTGAGTCAACAGTTTCAGGCTTGCTTCCAGCCCATAGATTAAACCCGCGGGACCTGTACCGCTTTCCCAAGCGAGCGTCCCTTTGTTCCAGCCCTGCTCAAAATTACTGGTGTCATCCGGATTGGGGACGCTGATCCAACCGACAAGGGTCGGCTGAATTCTTTCTCGCGCCCTATCGGAGAGATACAGAAAACCAACTCCTTCAGGCGTCAACAGCCACTTGTGACAAGCACCAGCCGCAACGTCGATTAATTGAGATTCGACATTCACGGGAACTACTCCCAGTGACTGAATAACGTCCACGACGAGAAGCGCATCATGCGCGCGGGCCGTTTTGGCGATGCGTTCGAGGTCGGCACGGAAACCAGTGGCGTACTGAACGTGACTGATTGTAACGATCCGTGTTCTTGAATCTATTAGCCGCAATAACTCCTCGACATCTACCCGACCGTCTCGCTCTTCACACATCCGAACTTCGATCCCGAAAGCATCCCGAGCGCGCAGCCATGGGTAGATGTTTGAAGGAAACTCGTTGCGGAAGGTGACTATGTTATCGCCGGGGCGCCATGCCAGACCGTTTGCCACGGTCGATAATCCATCGGAAGTGTTTCGGACAAATGCCACCTGTTCGGGACGTGCACCGAGCATGCTCGCCAAAAGGCCGCGCGCACTTTCCTTGACTGCCAGCCAGTTACGAAAATTCAGCGATCCATTCTGCGAAACGTCGGCCAGGTAGGACTGTATTGCCTGAATTGTGGGAATAGGAGGAGCTGAGACGGCAGCGTGATTCAAATAGACAGCGCGTTCTGTAACTGGAAAGAGCGCGCGCAGGGTGTCATTCATAAGAATTTTGCACCAAGGGGGAAAACTCGGTTATTGCCCCAACTGGGCTACGTCTTACAGCCCAGGGTTGCCTGGCTCTGACGGCTACCCTGGGATGACCGGCGAGATCCTCCAACCGCAACGCGGTTGCGTCAGTGGGATTGAAGACACCCGCAAAGCAGACGCAACCGCGTTGCGGTTGAAATACCCAATTGCTTCTTATCCCAGGGTAGCCGGCAAAGCCCGGCAACCCTGGGCTATAAGACGTAGCCCCGTTG
>JBGTCM010000244.1:0-4189 GCA_041748795.1 Pyrinomonadaceae bacterium | reverse complement strand
TTACAGAACCCAGCGCGGTAGCGCGGGATCCTTCCGCGTACACAACATAAAGCAATTAAGCTTGGAAAGGTCGCCGCCTCCAGCATCCCGCGCTACCGCGCTGGGTTCTGTAATTGCTAGCGACTAGCAACTTTCGCGAAGCGATCTCACTTACCTATTCCTCAAGGCATTTTGGAAAACCGCAGGCGTCACATAACGGGTGTGATACTTCTGCCAGTCTTCAGGATGTCTTTTGTAAACCCACTCGTCCTCGAGTCTGCCCGGAAGTGTCGTGTATTCCTGCTTCGCGCGATAGGGCAAAGGCAGTACTGTTTTGGAAAAAGTCGAGTTGTAGTCGCCGTCTTTAATCCAGCCGTCGCCGATGAATATATAGTCGCGCACCCAACCGGCGGGTGGCGGTGGTTGCTCGGGGAAACGAAGGGACATTTCGTCACCGGCATTCATGATCACGTAGCGGTCATCAACGTTGCCGAGGAGTTCGCGCACATCGCCAAAGCGTGTGTAATAGCCAATCAGATCGCGCCAGATCTGTTTCGAGGAAGAAAACTGATTATAGTTCGGCACCTCGGGCGAAAATGCGCCCGCCTTCTCGATCACCGAGTAACCGCGATAGTGCAGGTCAGCAGTTGCCGGACTTATTCGGATCGTCTTTAGCTGCGTATCGGGAAGAGCCCTGGCCCACTCGATAGCATCCCAGAAGATCTCCAGATTAGTGCGCAGCCTCAAGCGGCGTGGTGTGCCCGGGCGAAACACACCGGAGAGATCAAACAGGCAAATCTTCTTGCGCCCGGCAGGAAATCCCAGGTTTGGCCGGGCAACAACCCAGCCGCCTTTGCCATCCGGAACTTCCATACTTAATGGTTGCGCGCGAACTTCCTCACCCTGACTAATCGCAACGTTGATCGAAGAGTCAGTTGGGTGCATCCAGCCTTTGGCAATCAACCACAGCGGGCCACTTTGCGGTGCGTCGTTGCCCAGATCGATTTCGACAAAATGGTCACGGCTTACGCCTTGATAACGCCCGCGTCCAAAGTTATCGAGATAGTTCTCGTCAAGAGCGCTGACGACGTCAGTCACATCGTTGCCATTATCGTCCACTGCCTGCGCAATCTTGTGCGGCGTTTCGACAGTTGTGATTGCGAGTTTCGCCGGCGGAATAACAAAACGTTCATCGACGAAAATCTCGGTCCCGGTCGGATGGTCCACGGTCATCAGGGCCAACTGATCGTAGTAGTAAGTTTCCCAGAGCTCACCCGTGATGCGCAGATCGTAATAACGATCGCGTGGGACGAGTTCGTCGCCGCCAAGCTTGTACCACTCTTCAGTGGCTTCAACTTTTGCGGTGCCCAAAGTGTTGATTCGCAGGCCAATCGCCGAACCCCACGGTGCGGCATCTTTAACAAATTTCATCTCCTTGCCGTTATAGGCGAAGAGAAATGGGCATGAACCTTTCAAGCGTTGCTCCGCAAGGATGGTTTGATCCGCTCTTGTTTCGAACTCCGCTCGCACCGCTCCGTTGGGCCATACGATGCGAATCACATCGGCGCCGGGTTGTTCGCCGAGACCAAAATGAACAACCGGGCCCGTCACCAACTGCTTTTGCACGAGTAAGCCGGCGCGGATCTCCATCTCGCCGCCGATGCCGAAACTGTTGATCCGCTGATCACCCGAGGCCTGGGCGGCACGCGGACGAACCGCTTGCCAGTGATAGTTTTTCGTCCCGTGATTGATGGCTTGGTAAGGATCACCCTGGGGCGAGAAGCCAACCAGATCGAGTCTACCGTCGCCATTCAGATCCATCGCATCGAAGCACTGCGCGCCGCCGGCCGGTTCGGCCAGTTGCTTCAGATTTCCTTTTTCGTCGCTCAGCCAAATCAATGCCCCTACCGTTTTTGAAAACGGCCCTGTTGATGCCAACAAGAGATCCAGGCCGCCGTTATTGTCGAGGTCGGCAAGTCGCAGGCGAAACGGCTCTGCGAGTCGAGCGGGCTCGAAAGTTGCGATTTCAGCCGTCTCCCAATTTTGTGCTTCGTTGCGATCAGATATCCGGACAATGCTCCCGTTAGCTTGTACGGCCACAAGATCCAAAATACCGTCGTTGTTAACATCAGCAGCGCTGACTGTTTTGATGACTTCGATACCGCCGGGCAGGACGCGCTCCTGGAATTGGCCGCTGCGCTCGTTAGCAAAGAACCGCAGCTTGATATCTTCACCAATCAGCGCGGCATCCGGATCGCCATCCGCATCGATGTCTGCCCAGACAAAACCGCGCAGTCCGGAAACTCGGGCGAACGGATGAATCTCGGCGAACGAGCCATCACCATTGTTTCGCAAAACTGTTGCCTCGCGTTTTTCCGCGCCAAGCACGACATCGAGATCGCCATCCGCATCAATGTCGGCCGCCCAGGCGGCGGTGAAGTCTCCACTCAGGATCGTCGCCGGCAACTTTGTTTGCGCTGTTACGTCGGTGAACTGGCTAGCGCTTTCTTGTTTGAGTAAACGAACGCCGCCAGCTCCCGCGAGGACCAGATCAGTTTTGAAGTCATAATTAAAATCGAGCCCGATAATGCCTTCGGGTCCGGGGGGAACGCTTGAGGGCCCAGAAGGAAAAGGATAGCTCGCAGCGCCAATGCGCACTTCTTTTTCGTTAGCCAGCACAACTGCCGGTGCGCCTTCGCCATTCAGCGAAATCGCTCCAATCCAACTCCACCTACCGGTGGGCGCGTTTGGCACAGGGTCAGACGAGAAGCTGATCGCGGTATCTGCAGGCGCTGGTGAGAAGGTCGGCGTCTCCATCTTCAAGAAGTGAGTAAACGGTTGCGCCTCTTCACCCGGCGGTGGCTTGATGATCGATAGATCGTTGCGATACTCAAGCACACGGACCAGCACATTCCGCAGAAACGTTATCCGTGTTGCCGCCGGGCGTATGTCTGGTCCAGCTGCCGCCGTCTGTAAAGCAGTTAGTTGTTGTTGTACGTCAGCCGGCCACGCGGAGCCTCGTCGGGAGATTTTACTTACGACGCTGCGCAATGTGTCGGTATCTGCGCGCTTGGCCGCGATGCGCCCTAGTTCCAACAGGACCGCCAGATTATCAGGCTGGACTTCCAGCATCTTCTGAATGAGGCGTTGGTATTCCGCTTCGCTATTTGCTTCGCCCTGCCGCTCGATCTCTTCAGCAAGCTTGTAAGTGGCCACCAGGTTTTTTGGATTGATCTCAATTGCCCTGCGTAAGGCGGTAACTGCCTCCACCGACCGACCGCGGCCGCTTTCCAGCAAACCCAGAAGATAAAAAATTTGATCGTTGTCAGGCGCCAGCGAACGAGCGCGTTCTAACCTTTCTGCCGCCAAATCGAAATTCCGTTGTCGCAGGGCGAGCAAACCCCAGTTGGCCCACCCGGCCGGTTCAGCGGGTACCAATTGCGTCAGCTGCGCGAGTTTGCTGTCCGCCCGGACATCGTCACCAACTTGCAGCGCGGCCAGGCCTATGTAAAATGCCCGGACCACTTCGTTGTATTCTTTGGAAGATTTTGCCGGTAGACGATGTTCGGTGCGGCACGCCGCTGTCAGCAGCAGAAATCCGACGAACAGCACGGCTACCGTTTGATGATGGTGGGGGGGTCTCGTTCTCACAACAGAAGGACTACGCGAAGATGCAGGAAGGTAGGACAGACATTCCTGTCTGTCTAACGTTGGCTAAAACGGCGATTAAACATTGCTTGATCAATCTATGACAGACCGGAATGTCTGTCCTACTCAACAACAAGTCTGATTTGGAACGCCAAGATAGCACATGGCGAGTTAATGGGCTGTGCACCCTTTGGCGGATGAACGTCTCCAACTAAAGTATGACTTACGGATTGGTGAAAAGCTTTACGATGGCGCGTATCATTCCATGAAATCAGTATCCCGACGCGTCGGGATAGTGGGTGGGTTTCGCGCGCACCTCAGCGCCAACGGCGCGAAATGTGAAAGCCTGGGCCAACGGCCCAGGTCGGACCAGTTGACCTCCTAGCGCTGAAGGCGCGAAATGTTGCAGGCGTTACTATATTGGAGGTATTTCGCGCCTTCAGCGCTCCAAGAATTTATGAATCTTCACCTGGGGCGTTGCCCCAGGCTATTACATTTCGCGCCTTTGGCGCTGAAAGCAGGAGAACCTAATGTTGAGTGACGAAGTGCTGGCCAACCAGCA
>JBGTCM010000243.1:0-6252 GCA_041748795.1 Pyrinomonadaceae bacterium | reverse complement strand
CGGCTTTGCCCGAAAAGTAGCGGCGTAAACTGATCTCTCTGTGCAACCTCAGTGTCCTCTGTGGCTCTGTGGTGAATTTTGCTCGAAAATTGACCACCACAAAGACACAGAGAACACAGAGGGTGCGCAGAGAAGAGGGACTTTAAATACTTTTCGGGCAAAGCTAGTTCAAGCTTTAGCTGCGTCGTTCCGTAGCCAGGCGGCAGCCTAAAGGCTGAACTCTGAACTTCTGGCCTTTAACGCACAGTAGAACAGCAAACTAAACAGTTTGCTCTACACAGATGAAACTGCTAATCGCAAACGGCTACATCGTTGATCCCTCCCAGAGGATTAATACCGGCAGAGACTTGCTGATTGAGGACGGGCGAGTTGTTTCGGTCCTTGAGCGAGGTCAGGAAGCGCCGCGTGATGTCGAGTTCATAGATGCTACCGGTCTTATCGTGGCGCCGGGTTTCATAGATCTGCACACGCATCTGCGTGAACCGGGAGCCGAATACAAAGAGACAATCGCTTCGGGAGCTTCCGCGGCAGTTGCCGGCGGTTGGACCACGATCTGCGCAATGCCGAACACAGACCCGGTGAACGATAGTCCGGCCGTCACACGCTTCATCATCGAACAAGCCGAGCGCGCCCAGCTCGCAAATGTTTTTCCAATTGGAGCTCTAACAAAGGGCTCTAATGGCAAAGAGCTTGCCGAGATGGGCGAGATGAAGAATGCCGGCATCGTCGCCGTGTCCGACGACGGACGTCCAGTGCCCAACGCAGGAATGATGCGCAGGGCTATGGAATACGCACGCGGATTTAACCTGCCTGTGGTGGACCATTGTCAGGACTCTTCTTTGACGGCGGGCGGGGTCATGCATGAAGGCCGCTGGTCGCTCATCCTGGGACTGAAGGGTATGCCGGCGGCTGCTGAAGATGTGCATGTGATTCGGGACTGTGTGCTGGCAAAACTCACCGGGGGTTCAGTGCACATCGCCCACGTTTCGACCAGGGGCTCGATTGAAGCCATCCGCCGAGCCAAAGAGATGGGCCTTCCGGTTACCTGTGAAGCAGCGCCCCATCACTGGACGCTGACTGACGAAAGCGTAGAAGACTACGATACGAATACCAAGATGAGCCCGCCATTGCGTAGTCAGGATCACGTGGACGCGCTGTTGGAGGGCTTACGTGATGGGACGATCGATGCGATTGCCACCGATCATGCGCCGCATCACCAGGATGAGAAAACACTCGAGTTTGATCGCGCGCCATTTGGGATCATAGGATTGGAAACGGCGGTTGGACTTGCGTTCGACCTGGTACATCGCGGAGTAATCGATCTGCAACGGCTCGTCGCGTTGTGTTCAACCAATCCAGCTCGAATCTTTGGTTTGAAGGATCGTGGGACGCTGGCAGAAAATGCCCATGCAGACATTACGATTCTGGATCCGACGTGCGAGTGGGTGTTTGACGTTGCAGCTTCCAAATCCAAGAGTCGTAACACTCCGTTTCATGGCAGGTCAATGACCGGCGCCGCTGTGGCGACAATAGTAGGTGGCCGCGTCGTCTACCTCAATCCTAATTACAGCCGAATAACTGAAATGAAAACTCGCGACGCTTCCGCGAAGTAGGACAGACATTCCTGTCTGTCGGACTGTGCAAAGAAACTTGTTGCAGTTCACAAAGCCTTTTGCGTTAGGCTTCGTTTGACCACATGTCTCTAAGGCCGAACCTGGTTTTGGTTAAAGGCAGACAGGCAGGAATGCCTATCCTACAAAGAAAACCCGTCGCGCTCTCCCCTTCGCGACGGGTCTCTTTTAGGTCGTCTACTTACGTTATTACCGGGACGACCGATCTTGTATAAACAATTTTGTTGGGAACCCGCTCGCGCTCTCCCCTTCGCTTACGGGCTCCCTCCGTATCGGACAACCGCGAGGGCCGCCGATCCTCGTAACGCAAACTGTTAGTTTGCGATGGTTACGCAACTGGCTAACTTCAAAGGCAAACCAGTTCGCAACTTAAAAGAACTACCTCACATTCGCCGCCGGCAATGACAACGTCTGATTAAGAACTACGCCAAATTCAGTACCTGACTTGACTACCGCTTCGTGTCCTTTTGAGAAGAACGCGCCGGCGACACCAAGGCCTGCACCTACACCGGCGCCGATGCCTGCGCCTTTACCGCCGCCTGCGATTGCTCCAATCAACGCGCCAGTCGCTGCACCACCGCCAATGAATACCGCGTTACGGTTGATGGCTGAACGGCCCTCAACCCCGCCTTCGTTATCAGAATTAACGTCTTCGACCATCATCTCTACCAGGTCACCATTGATCGCCCGGGTGATGCCCGTCGGTAAACGCAATGAAACGAAGTGGACCCCGATTGTGCCTGCCTTGCTCTTACGCTGCGCGCGCGTGACGCTTGTCACTCGACCGATAACTTGACTGCCGGCCGGTATGATTTCGATCCCGCTCGCATAAACCGGAATTATGACTGTGGTTGTAAACTGTTGGCCTACACGCGCAATTTCGGAAGTAATCGTCTCGTTCATGCGCACATTAATGACCTGGCCGGAATTGATGTTGTAGTAGACCACCTCCGGTACTACCGGTTTGATGACCTGACGAACGGGCGCACGACGACGCAATGCGGGCCTTCGGCGTGTTTGCGCATCTGCCGGAATAAGCATTGAACCCATCAGCGCCATCAAAATTGCGACGCTGCTAAGAGCCGTCAACACTCGTTTACCAACATGCGTTTTCATTTCCAGCCTCCGCTCTTTCAATCTTCGCAACTTCAGCCTCCGCACTCTCGATTTGTTTTCCAACCTGCGCATTTCAAGCCTACCTTTGGAGCCGCCGTCGACTCGCAGTCAATTGCCAAATTCTGAAGCGCGTCGCTGCTGTTCCTCAGTGTTCGACGCGCCGCCACCTATTCAGCAACGACTGTGCCAACCTCACCTTTCGAACAGGGGGGATGCCAAGTCCAACTATTTATCGAATTAGCGGGTGCGTTGAAAGGTTGTTGGAAGTTTGATGGAGAACCGTAACCGATGTGCGAGTGCGTATGAGATGCTTTGCACGAAATGGAATAAGGTACAGAACCGAGCGAATAGGTGGAACCACACAGAGCGATCTCAGTAGCACCGCGGCTTCAGCCCGGTGACTAAAGAACTAACAAAGTGTCCTAACCGTTTCCAACGGTTTCGCGGGGTAGGCTCACCAAAAACCGTTAAAACGGTTCACCGTCTACTCCAAGGTTATGATCACCGGGCTGAAGCCGCGGTGTTAATGAAATCGCTCCGCGCAGCTCCGGAAGCTGTCTGAAGGGAGCGACGCATCTTTAGGGGTGCCATCGGTGTTGTGGATTCTGCGGGTGGGTTCTGTAATCAGCCGCGCGTCAGCTGCCGATACTTGATCCGGTGCGGTTGTTCTGCGGCGGCGCCCAGCCGTTCTTTGCGGTCCGCTTCATATTCCGAATAGTTGCCTTCGAACCAGACCACCTTGCTGTCGCCTTCAAAAGCCAGGATGTGCGTGGCGATGCGATCGAGAAACCAACGGTCGTGGGAGATTACCACCGCGCAGCCGGCGAAGTTTTCCAGCGCCTCTTCCAGGGCCCGCAGTGTGTTGACGTCGAGGTCGTTTGTCGGTTCATCGAGCAAAAGAACATTAGCGCCCTCTTTCAACATCTTCGCCAGGTGCACACGGTTGCGTTCACCGCCTGACAACGTGCCAACTTTCTTCTGTTGGTCTGAACCGGAAAAGTTGAACCGTGCGACATACGCACGTGAGTTCACTTCACGCGTGCCCACTTTCAAGAGGTCGGTGCCACCTGAGATCTCTTCCCAGATCGATTTGTTACTGTCGAGCGTTCGACTCTGATCGACATAACCCAGCGTTACGGTTTCCCCTATTCTGATCTTTCCGCTGTCGGGTTGCTCCTCCCCTGTGACCATGCGAAACAGAGTTGTCTTGCCGGCGCCGTTTGGACCAATCACTCCGACGATACCGCCCGGCGGAAGTTTGAAGGTCATGTCCTCAACCAGCAGACGGTCGCCATAACCTTTGCTGACATCGTCGGCTTCGATTACGACGTTCCCCAGACGCGGACCCGGCGGAATGTGAATCTCCAGATCTTCCCGCCGCTTCTCCGTTTCCTCACGCAACAATTCTTCATAAGAATTTATACGGGCCTTGCCTTTAGCGCGTCGTGCCTTGGGCGACATGCGAATCCATTCGAGTTCACGCTGCAACGTTTTCTGTCGCTCGCTCTCGCTCTTTTCTTCGCGGCGGAGGCGTTCCTGCTTCTGCTCCAGCCAACTGGTATAGTTACCCTTCCATGGAATACCGGCGCCGCGATCCAGTTCGAGGATCCAACCGGCTACGTTGTCGAGGAAATACCGGTCGTGTGTTACGGCGATAATCGTCCCTGCATAACTCTGGAGGTGATGCTCCAGCCAGGCGACCGATTCAGCGTCCAGATGGTTCGTAGGTTCATCCAACAGGAGAATGTCGGGCTTTTGCAGAAGCAAACGGCACAGCGCCACTCGCCTGCGTTCACCACCAGACAAGATCTTCACCTGTGTCTCGGGGGGAGGACATCGCAATGCATCCATGGCCATATCCAGCCGGGAGTCGAGGTCCCAGGCATCCTGGGCATCAAGCTTTTCCTGCACCACGCCCTGGCGCTCCAGTAGTTTATCCATGTCCTCATCAGACATGCTCTCGCCAAACTTCGCATTGATCTCTTCAAACTCCTTCAGCAGATCAACAGTCTCCTGCACGGCTTCTTCCACCACTTCGCGAACAGTCCGCGAGTCGTCGATCAAAGGTTCCTGCTCGAGGAAGCCGACAGTGAAGCCCTGCGAAATTACTGTTTCGCCGTTGAAATCCTTATCAACGCCGGCGAGTATCCGTAGCAAAGACGATTTGCCGGAGCCGTTGAGTCCAATGACGCCGATCTTCGCGCCGTAGAAGTAGGACAGGTAAATATCTTTAAGGACCGGCTTTTTGTCGTAAAACTTACTGACGCCGACCATGGAATAGATGACTTTGTTTGGTTCAGTGCTCATGAATGCGATTTTTGACGGTGGCCACGGAACAGTCGCCCGAGCGGTCAGGGAGGGTGTTCAACTCTTGCCCCCTGATCACCATTATCGTTTCCTCTTTCTAGCCCGAGATGATACGCCCTCCCTTACGGTCGGGCTACTGCCCCGGAGGATTCATAACATTACAAGCACAGGAAGCAGGAGGCAGGCGGCAGGAGGCAGGCGGCAGGCGGCAGAAAGGGAGTCTTCTTGATCTCCCGATCGCCTTCTGGTTTCTGCTTTCTTTTTTAAACGGCGCACGTTAAAGGCACCTCCTTGGAGTGCGGCGGCCCGGCGCCGCTTTGGCCGCGGCGGCTTGGCGCCGCTTCATTGAACAACATGAACTCTCAAGTTGAGGACTCGTGCGGTTGGACCAAAGCGCCGCCGGGCCGGCGCACTCCGAGGAAACGCCTTTTGCGCGCGAGCTACTTCATCGGTAAGTAAGCGAACTTCATCGACTTCGTTCCTTCGCCGCCGTCGATGCTCGCGGTGAGGGAACCGTCGGCGCCTTTGCGATAGATAATTCGCTTGGGAAAGTCATGCGCAGGATTTTCGAAAACAGCTTCCTGGCCAGTGAGTCGCGTTAGCTTAAACTCAGTGCCCGGATAACGAGCCTTCGGATGCGCCACGTAATATATGTCGCCGGCGCGTTGCTCCAAACGCAGGTATTCAAACTCAACGGTTCGCTCACCGGCTACAGTCCGACTCATGCCGAGCATCGACCCGCCGCCAGGCGCCATCCAGTGTTCTTCAATTTGAGCGCGGCCGCCGGGAGCCGTTCGCCAACTGCCTGACATCCACGCCAAATCGGAAATCGTGTGCGCGGTCTCATTGACGGCGCTTACGCGACTAGACGTGGCGATTGTTGAGAAGTTCGTTACACCAGAAATTATTGCCAGGATCACAAAACTAAATCGAGCTAGTCTTATCTTCATCGTTCTTCTCCAACGGTTGTTATCGGGTCAGTGTTATCGGGGCAGTAGCCCGACCGTTAGGGAGGGCGCATTGTCTTGCTAAACAACGCCCTCCCTAACGGTCGGGCTACTGCCCCGGTCACGACGCGCCCTCCCTAACGGTCGGGCTACTGCCCCGGAAGAGTGGAGCCTACTACGCTTCCTTGTTGGTCGTCTTGGAAAAATCCGACATGCGCTCTTTTCGGGTGAAGGATTGTGTTAGAGGACTG
>JBGTCM010000242.1:0-3331 GCA_041748795.1 Pyrinomonadaceae bacterium | reverse complement strand
TTTGTGCGCGCACCTCTGCGGGAGGCACATAGGTTACCACCACGTTATTTCCGGCCATACGTGGCCCACAAGTAATTTCTCGCCCGGCGTCAGCGCTGAAGCTCCTGAAATTCAAATTCTTGAAGCCCATGGTCCTTAAATTCATAACGCGTTCGCCTACTCTCACCAGCAGCATAAAACCTTCTTCGTCGCAATCGATGCGAACGAGTGTCCCCTGGATCTGTGTCTCACCGTTTCCCGGCTTTCGAAGTGCGGCTCGCAGGGAAATCGAGGGATCAATATTCTCTACGGCCCCGGCGTTGGTAGCGTGATCAGTTTGCGTCGCGACGCTGCCGGCGTCGCCGCTGTCAACCTCTTTGCCTTCGTGAAGGCGGGTCAATATATCTTCGACAGAGGCAATCTGGCGAAGTATGGCCTCAACTCGTCCGCGTATCTGAGCATCGCTATTGTTTTGGTTGACCTTGATAAGCGCCTGACGCGCGGCGGCGTAGTCCTCCTGGCGCATATGAACTTGCGCCAGCGTCAGCAGCAAATCGTATCTTCCCGGCGAGTTGGCGAGTGATTGCCGAAGTATTGTTGCGGCCTCGTCAAGTTGGCTTCCTGAGACCAGGTTGATGAAGGCGAGCAGATTATAGGATTCACGGAAATCCGGCTTCAGCTCGATTGCCTTCTTTAGCTCATCACGCATTTTGGCAATGGTCTCGGGAGTGAATCCCAGGACCAAATCCGTGTCAGTAATTCCCGTTCGACTAAGGACGAATGCGTAGTAGTAGTGAAACAAATAATTCTGAGGGTCTGCCGCCAATGCTCGCTCCATGCTGTCTCGCGCTTCCGGCGACTTCCCCTGTCGTGCTCTTAGCAGCCCCAGTGACGCATGGGCCATCGCGACGTTACGGTCGAGCGCCAACGCGTTTTGGATGTAGTGTTCAGCCTCGACGCGATCTCCCTGCAACATCAGGTCGCCGAGATAAGCCTGCGCCTCGGCCTCACTGAGTCGAGAAATCTTCATGTCAACGTCAAAGCCGAGCTTACTTTCAAGCACCCCCGAGACGGTGGGGTAGCGATCTCGCCGAACATACATGCGCAATTCGTTTTCCATGTTCTCAAAGCTCATGGCGAAGCTTTGTTGAAACGCCAGCTCCATCGGAATGTTGGCAGCCATCAAATCCACAAATTTTCCGAGTTGAGTTGTTAATTCCCCGTCATTGCCGGCAATCAAGTAGTGCATTAAGGCCCACGACTGGGCGTAGAAAACGCTCTGCTTGTCCGACTCGTTGTAGTAGGCCGATTTACGGTCCACCTGAAAAAGCGTTTTCAAGGGGAGCATCTGATTCTGGCGAAGTTTGGAAACGTGTGTGCGGATTTGCTTGCCCACTACCACCTGCTGATCACCGGTGATGTCGAGCGTGCTGTAGTACTCGGCGAGCCCTTCATCAAACCAGAGGGGCATGTTGCCATTTATGCTATTCAGAAGCAGGTGAGTGTACTCGTGAAAGACGACGTTATAAGGATTTTGGTCGCCACGCACTTCCGTGGTGAGTGTGATGTAATTGATGTGAGGATTCCACTGAAAAAAACCGGCCGTGTTTGGTTTATGTTTGAATGGTCCGTACGACTCGTGACTCTTGAAAATGATTACTGTTGTTGGTGAGTGAGTATCTAAACTGGCTTTGCCAAACAGACGAGCAATGGCCGCGCGAAACTGTTCTAACCGTATGCCTACTTGTCGGATCTGTTTCTCGCTGGTATTTCCAACTAACACAAAGTTCCTGGTGCGCACACTGACCCAGGCGTCTTTAGCGTTCACAGGCGCAGGAATAACTGCTGACAGAAATAAGAGAAATGCGAGAGAAAGAGTTACTCGCTTCATGACAGATAGGACAGTTAACCGGCTAGCCGTTACTCACGGACTGAAGATGGAAGAATCGGACAAGCGAAAAACGTATTCGGTCGTTACCCATTGCGCCACGGCCTGCCCGTCTTTCGTCGCTGGTTTGAACTTGATCTTACAGGCAGAGCGAATCGCGTTTGCAGTAAGTCCGGCCGCGAGTCCCTTAACAACTCTGACCCTTGAAACTTTGCCATCCGCAGCCAAAAGCGTCTTTAGTACCACGAACCCCTGGACACCAAGACGCCGCGCTTCCTTCGTATATGACGGGGACGGCTTGGAAACAATGACCAGGCGTGTATCTACCTTCTTAGATGGCAGAACCTCCAGCTCTGGTTCTTCTGACTCGAGAATTCTGGCGAGACTGCCGTCGTCGGTGCAGCGATAGTGCTGGTTTCTCTCGGCCGTAATGGGAGGCAATTCATCCGGTTGAGGCTTTGGCCTGGAGGCAGTCTCTTTTGGCGGGGGCGGAGGAACCGGCACAGCGATTTCTCTGCCTCGCCTTCCCGATTGCGCAGTTACCAAAGCAGTCAGCGCCAGGACGGTGATCACAGAAAGAAATATCTTCATACCACAGAACTCCGAGAGGGTCGTTACGGGAGACATTCTACGCGAGCGGGTGCGTGATTGTAACCAAGGAGGAGACTAGCGTGAGCGAATGGTATCAGAACTTTGTAGTCGAGCGAAAGTTCCGCGTCCGACACAAGAAAATTTGATACAGCTCAATGCTATGCATTTGCTTTAGCCCGCGGAGCGCGGCGATGGCGTAAAGCCTGGGGTGGAGCGAGGCTTTGAGTTTTTGTCAAAAGTTGTGTATGGCGAATCATCAGGCGGCGACCTTGTGAGCTCTCACTAGTACTCCGTCTTTGAAGCTCCAGCCTTGAATGACATGGCCTAGGAACTCACTTCCTTTGAGTTTGTACCACTTTTGCTCCGCTGCTTTCGTTAGCTTAAAGACCATTGCCAACATGCCGCCACGCGAAACACAACCGCGCGTCTTGCCGGTCCGTAAGCGTACCGTGGCGAATGTTGACTCGATCGGATTGGTGGTCCGCAGGTGTTGCCAATGGAGCACCGGAAAATCATAAAACGTCAACAAGACGTCGCGATCTTTGCGCAAACACTCACTGGCTTTGGGATACTTCCCGTCATAAATGAGCAGGAAGTTATCGAAGGCCCGCTCCGCCGCAGCCCGATTCTCAGCCATGCAGATATCGTTGAGCTCGGCTTTCGCTTTAGCCTGCAATCCTTTTGGTAGTTTATTGAGCACGTTGGCCGTTTTGTGTTTCCAGCAGCGTTGCGTGCGCGTCCTACCAAACACCTGCGGCAAAGCTTGCCAAAAACCCAACGACCCATCGCCGATGGCCAGTTTGGGATCCACTGTCAGGCCGCGCTCTTTTAGCTCCAGCAGCAACTCCTTCCAGGACGCTTCCGATTCGCGAT
>JBGTCM010000241.1:0-2479 GCA_041748795.1 Pyrinomonadaceae bacterium | reverse complement strand
CAACGCCACGGCAGTAAGCAAGATGGCGATGCTTGCAAAGGTTGCCGGATCAGTCGGTTCAACTCCGAAGAGCATCGTCGCCATCAATCGCGTGAGCGCGAACGCGCCTATCAATCCTAAAGCGACGCCAATCAAGGCCAGCATCATTCCCTGCCCTATGACCATCTTGAACACATCACGTGGCTGGGCGCCGATGGCCATGCGTATTCCAATCTCGTGTGTGCGTTGCGTGACGGTGTAAGACATCACACCGTAGATGCCTACGATCGCGAGCACCAGAGCAATGCCTGCGAACAGGCTCAGCAACGTAAGATTCAGACGTTCAGGCGCAACCGACTCAGCGCGAATCTCATCCATCGTGCGAATGTTGTAGATGGGTTGATCGGGATCAACCTGGCTTACCTGCTGCCGCAGAGACGAAATCATCTGATTTGGATCAGACTGGCCCTTGACGATCACCGTCATGCTGCCGTTGGGAAGCTGAGCGTACGACAAATAACCCTGCACACGATTCGAGTCCTGACTTAAACCCTCCATCTTCACCCTGCCAACCACGCCCAAAATTGTTAGTAACGGGTTCGACGGATCAGTGCCGCCAATCCTGACGCGCTTGCCGACCGGGTCTTCGTTGGGCCAATAACGACGAGCAAACTCTTCATCGATGATGATCGAGTTAACGCCGGCTATCATCCTTTCCTCGTCGTTTTTGAACTTGCTCATATCTGTGCCGGCAAGGAACGATCTGTCATCGCGGTCCGTAAAATAGCGGCCGCGTTTCAACGGAATGTTCATAGCCCGAAAATAATCAGGAGTAACCAGGCATGCTTCCATTAGCGGCGTCTGGCCTTTTGGTGGCGGAGGTTGTCCGTCGATCGTAAACGACGTCTGCCAGCCGTTGTTGCCAAGTGGCAAACCTGACGCGGCAGCAGTCGCCTCGACCCCGGGCAATCCCCGGATATTTTCAAGTAACCGTGTATAGAAGGCGGCGCGTTGGTCTTCCTTCGGGTATTTCTTTTGCGGCAGCGAAACGCTGAAGCTGGACAGGTGGTCGTATGAGAAGCCGGGATCGACGGTCTGCAGTCGATAGAAACTTCGAATCATTAAACCGGCGCCAATCAAAAGGACGAGGGTGGTTGCTACTTCCACTACGACCAGCGAACTGCGCAACCAATGTCTTCCTGAGTTTCCTCGCCCGGTTTCTTTCAAGGTCTCATGGACATCCACTTCCCCGGCTTGCAGCGCGGGCACTAACCCAAACAGGAGACCTGTAAGGAATGAGAGACCGATGGTGAATGCGAGGACCGTCCAGCTGAGACTGATCTCTCGCCAACGCGGGATCGCGTCCGGACTTATGTAGAGGATGAGCTTGATGCCCCAGTGCGCGAAAACCAATCCGATAGTTCCGCCAATTAGAGAAAGCAGGATGCTTTCGGTAAGCATCTGCCGAGCGATGCGCCAGCGCCCCGCACCCATCGCCGCTCGTATGGCCATCTCTTTCTGGCGCGAGGCGGCGCGGGCCAGCAGCAAGTTTGCGATGTTTGCGCAGGCTATTAATAGAACGAACGCTACGGCCGCAAAGAGCACCCACAGAGCACGTCGAGCATCGCCTACAAATATCTCGAGGAGCGGTCTAATTCTGACGCGATTGCCGGTGTTGGAGTCGGGATATTGCTTCTCCAGGTTAGCAGCGACGTTATCCATATCTGCTATTGCCTGTTCGATGGTTACACCGGGCTTAAGCCTTGCTACCCCATACAGGCCCGGGTGGTTGCCGCGACTTTGCCATGATGTTTCGCCGGACAACTGGCCCACGGGGACCATCATTTCGACTCGACTCGGATAGGCATAGCCCTGCGGCATGATGCCAATGACCGTGTAGCTCTTTCCGTTGAATGTGAGCGCTTGATTGAGAATGTCGAGGCGTCCACCAAAACGCCGCTGCCATAATGGATACGTCAACACCACTACCGGATTGCCGCCGGGTTTATCCTCGTCATTATTGAATACACGCCCGTGGGCGGCGTTTACGCGCAACGTCGAAAACAGATCAGCCGAAACCTGTCCGGTGGTAATTCGTTCCGCCTCGCCCCAGCCCGTGAGGTTGTAGCTGCTGCGGTTGTAGACGCCCATCTTTTCGAAGACCTTGTTTTGGTTGCGCCAATCGGTGAAGTTTGGATAGGAGATCGACATCTCATCAAGAGTCGGATTTTTCTCGTTTAGAAATACGAGGCGGTCAGACTCTTCATAAGGCAGCGGGCGTAACAACACAGCGTTGACGACGCTGAAGATGGCGGTGTTAGCGCCGATTCCCAGGGCGAGTGCCAGAATCACGACAAACGTGATTCCGGGATTCTTCAATAACATTCGTGCTCCATAGCGCACGTCCTGCCATAGGGTCGTAAGCATGTCTTTACTCCTTATCGGTTGTTACGGCTTAAACTCTCCACCAGAGCATCCGTTCCCTTAACCTGTTAGCGCC
>JBGTCM010000240.1:0-2267 GCA_041748795.1 Pyrinomonadaceae bacterium | reverse complement strand
CCCGTCGATGCCATCCCGGATCTGTCGGACAACCAGGTAATCGTGTTTACCGATTGGCCCGGGCGGTCCCCACAGGAAGTCGAGGATCAGGTGACTTATCCCCTGGTAACAAACCTTCAGGGATTAGCTGGCGTGCGCGTCGTGCGTGCTAGTTCGGCGTTCAGCTTCTCCATGGTCAACAACATCTTCGAGGACAATGTTGAACTCTACTGGGCGCGCACGCGGGTGCTCGAACGACTGAATTTGGTGACCAAGCAACTACCGGAAGGGGTGGTCCCAACTCTTGGTCCTGACGCCACGGGAGTAGGCCAGATCTTCTGGTACACAATCGAGAGCGACCAGATGAATCTACGCGACCTGCGCACTTTGCAGGATTGGTTTGTTCGCTATCAACTCAATTCAGTTCCGGGTGTTGCTGAGGTTGCGTCGGTAGGTGGTTACGTTCAACAGTATCAGGTGGATGTTGATCCCAATAAACTCCGGGCCTACTCGATTCCACTTTCAACTGTAGTCGAAGCCGTGCAGCGCTCGAACAATAACGTCGGCGGGAATGTAGTTGAGCAAGCCGGCGAGTGGGCAGTCGTTCGCGGCGTTGGTCTTATCGAGTCAGTGGCGGATGTAGAGAACATCGTGATAGGCGCTCCTAACGGTGTGCCGATCTATGTGCGAAACGTGGCTGAGGTGAAACTCGGAAATGCGTTTCGCACTGGCGCCCTCGACAAGAATGGTAAGGAAGCGGTGGGGGGCGTCGTTATTGCCCGCTACGGTGTCAATACTCTCGAAGTAATCGACGCTGTAAAGCAGAAGATTGCCGATCTGCAGTCTGGGTTACCCCAGGGTGCTCAACTTGTACCTTTTTATGACCGGACCCAGCTTATCAATCGCGCCACAAGCACTTTAAAGCGCGCCTTAATTGAAGAATTGTTGCTCGTTACGCTGGCCCACATCATTTTCCTATTTCACTTCCGCTCCATCCTGATCGTCACGATTCCGTTACCGCTCGCCGTCCTGATTTCCTTCCTGTTCATGAAATACATGGGCATCAGTTCGAACCTGATGTCCCTGTCGGGAATAGCGATCGCCATTGGAGTGCTGGTGGACGCGGGAATCGTAGTTACAGAAAACGCCTTTCGTTTCCTTGAAAAGAATAACGTTGATCCCAAAGACCGGGCTCGTGTCTGGCAGACCGTCCTGGAATCTACGACGCTGGTTGGCAGACCCGTTTTCTTCTCGATGGCGATAATCATTCTTGCCTTCATTCCGGTGTTCGCTCTGACCGGTCAGGAAGGAAAGCTATTTCATCCGCTGGCTTTTACCAAGACGTTTGCCATGGCTGCGGCGACGATAATCGCCGTAACCCTGGTTCCGGTGCTCTGCACGTTGCTGCTCGGCGGGAAGTTTCACTCCGAACGCTCTAACCCCGTGATGCGGTTTCTACAGGCGCTCTATCGGCCGGCGCTTGGATTCGCGTTGAATCATCGCGCCATCACAATTTCAATCGCGGCGCTTTTGTTTGCGGGCGCTTTGGTACTGGCCACCGGCATTGGTAATGAGTTTATGCCGCCCCTGAACGAAGGCGATGTGATGTACATGCCGGTTACTGACCCGGCGATCTCAATCGACGAAGCACTCAAGATCACCAGCAAACAAGATGCGATCTTGAAGAGTTTTCCAGAAGTTGAATGGGCAGTCGGCAAATCTGGCAGGGCCGAGACCTCTACCGATCCTTCCCCGGTAAATATGAATGAAACCATCGTCCATCTGAAGCCGCCCGAGCAGTGGCGGCTTGGTATGACGCGCGAAAAGTTGATAGCCGAAATGGACGAGAAGTTGCGCATGCCGGGTGTGACGAATATCTGGACCCAACCGATCATCAATCGCATTGACATGCTGACCACCGGGATTCGCTCGCAGGTGGGAATCAAAATCTTCGGCAACGATCTGAAAGCGCTGGAGGAAACGTCCCGTCGTATTGCGGAAGTCGTCAAAACGGTGCCGGGTGCCGCCGATGTCTATCCCGAGCAAATCAGCGGCGCTCCTTATATCGATATCAAAATCAATCGCACGGCAGCCGCGCGATACGGAATAGATGTCGGCATGATTCAGGACACGATTGAGAAGGGGATTGGCGAAACAAATCTCACGATCACGATTGAAGGTCGCAGACGGTTTCCGGTCCGCGTGCGCTATGCGCCGCAGTTTCGAGGTAGTGCGGAAGCCATTGGCGAGATTCCGATTTCGTCGTCAAGCGGCGCTCCGATCCCGCT
>JBGTCM010000239.1:0-2601 GCA_041748795.1 Pyrinomonadaceae bacterium | reverse complement strand
GGTAAGGTGCAAAGCTTTCATCGCACGTATCTTGAAACCCGCGTCGTTGATTCTTTGAATAATGTTGCCGGCGTTCCCTGCCGCTACGGCGTCAGGCTTAATAATTCCGAATGTAAGATTTCCCATCTGTTGGATACTGATCCCCTTCTATGTTTTTTGAAATTTTATGGTTTGTACTTGGTTCTTTGTTCTTTGTTCTTAGTCAGTTGTTAGTTGTTAGTGGTCAGTAGTTCCTTACGCGCACCTGCAACTAACAACTAACAACTGACGACTGACAAAGTACAAAGGACAAAGTACAAAGAACAAAGAACAAAGTTCAAAGCTCAATTCGCCAGCGCTTCTTTCATTCCAGATCCAATATCCGCAGGCGATCGCACGACGTGAATCCCAGCGGCTTCCAGGGCCGCCATCTTTTCCGCTGCAGTTCCCTTGCCACCCGCGATGATTGCGCCGGCATGGCCCATGCGGCGACCCGGCGGCGCCGTTTGTCCAGCAATGAATGCAACGATCGGTTTGGTGACGTTCTCTTTAGCGAAGGCCGCAGCCTCTTCTTCGGCCGTTCCGCCGATCTCCCCAATCATCACTATGCCGTCGGTTTCAGGATCGTCCTGAAACAATCGCAGCGCGTCCACATGTGTAGTACCAACAATCGGATCGCCGCCAATGCCGATAGCTGTCGATTGGCCCATTCCCAATGCTGTTAACTGACCCACAGCTTCATATGTCAACGTTCCCGATCGCGACACCACTCCCACTCGTCCTTCGCGATGGATATGCCCCGGCATAATTCCGATTTTGCATTTACCCGGACTGATAATCCCCGGACAGTTTGGACCAATCAGTCGCGTCGCTTTGCCGTCCAGGTATTCCTTCACCTTAACCATATCAAGCGTGGGAATTCCTTCAGTGATACAAACAACGACAGCGATGCCGGCGTCCGCAGCTTCCATGATCGCATCCGCTGCAAAGGCCGGCGGCACGTAGATTACAGACGCATTTGCTCCAGCCTGCTTGACTGCATCGGCAACGGTATTGAAAACCGGAATGTTTTCATGTGTGGTACCGCCCTTCCCCGGGGTCACGCCACCTACGATATTCGTTCCATACTCAACCATCTGTTTAGTGTGAAACGTGCCCTCTTTGCCGGTGATTCCCTGCACGACCAGGCGCGTTGATTTATCAACCAGAATGCTCAATGAGATTTACCCCAAAATGAAAATGTTTTTGAAGACCGCGGAGTATAGCATGCGCATCCGGCTCTCTGCATAAGAGGGTCGGTGGCCGCACTGACGTATCATTAGCAGGTGGCTGTTAAGTTTCCGATAGGAAACGACTCAACGAGTTTCGAGGTTTATCTTCTTCCAGCCTTTCGCGGCGTAAAACCTTCCCAGCCAATTACCGGCAGGATTCTCCTCGCCCTCGCCCGTCAAATCGATCTCATAACTGCCCACACGGAACGGCAACGAGTCGACCAGAAAATTGCGAGTGGCATATTGGCTCAGTCTGGGCATGATGAAGGTTACATGCATCACCTTGCCGTTTACATTCAAACTCTCCTTGACAGCCTCACGGAAATTACACATCGCGCGCCATTCGATCACGCGTGTTTTTTCCGTGCCGGTTACCTTGATGACCTTAGACGCATCCTTCAGCTCATCGATATCGGCAGACCTCTTTGGTTCAAAGACTCCGGAAGGATCGATCACGTTACCTTGCTCATCGCGAACAACGTATCGGAGGCTGCTTCCCGGGCAAATTTGTGCGCGCACACTTAAGGGAGCTAAGCAGAGGAGCGCGCCGGCGAAAATAGTCAGAATCAGAAATTTCATAAAAGAGCTTCGCATTGGATCCTTTCAGTTCATAAAGTGGCTTCGTTAGTTTCCAGAACTTCCGGTTCAACCCAGGGAGTACGCCGGTAACCAAATAAGACGATAAAAGTCGGTACCAGAAAAGCGAGGTTCCGCAGCGCTGTTGTCACACCCAACTGGCTGGCGATAATTCCGCCAAAGCAGCCGCACTCGAGCCCTTCCGGATAACCGAGTCCATACCGGTAATACAGGGCGAAGGCAGAGAAACCGATCAACATCGCCGCCGCGAAGATGGCGCCGATGCGCACGGTCCGTGGAAACAACAAACAAATCGCGGTGATGACTTCAGCGACGATCACTCCAATGGTCGCCGGCCAGGTCCAACGCGATTGAGTGAAACCGGAAGCGCTGACGAGCTCCCCGACGTTGGCAGCAAAACTTTTGATAATCCAGAGCTTCGCGCCAGCGGTGAACAGAAACAACGCCGCTAATCCGAAGCGGCTGATCACAACAGCAACACGAAGAGTGTTTCGACCGGTCATTGGTTAACCGTAACGCAAACTGTTAGTTTGCGGGCGCCGCGGAAGAGGAATCTTTTGATCTAACCAGTCTTGTTGGCTATCGATCCGCAAACTGACAGTTTTGCGTTACATTAAGCCGCCAGGTTCACGACCTTCTCGGCCGCGTCCTTCATTCCAGTGGCCACCGTGAAGTTTAGTCCCGACTCACGAATCACGCGCTGCCCTTCTTCAACGTTGGTCCCCTCGAGCCGCACAACAACCGGGACCTTAAT
>JBGTCM010000238.1:0-6035 GCA_041748795.1 Pyrinomonadaceae bacterium | reverse complement strand
CACACTGCCGGCGATCCCGACAGTGCCGGAGTGGCCGCCCTCACGATGGTTGAAGAATTGACGGAGCAAATGCCGCGGGCTGATCTCTTCTCTTATTACCGAATTGCGGAGACGGAACTCGCGCGCTCCCAGCACCCCGAGATTCAGAGCCGCCTGGGCCGATGCGCTCGGCTCCTGCTCGCGAATCAATCGTTACCCGTTGCGGATAGCGGCCCTGAAGCTTCAAACCAATCCAACACCGGTTCGGAGCTGCCAGCGGAAACTTCTGTCTCAACCGGTGAAGCTGTCTTATCAACGGATGCTTCTCTCGAAGAACAGGTTATGAGGTATGAGGGTCAACTGATTAGAAGCGCACTGCAGTCGGCCGACGGGAGCGTTACGCGCGCCGCTCGTATGCTGGGGATTACCCACCAGGGTCTCGCTTTTATTCTGAATGGCCGTCACAAAGATTTATTGGCGGCCCGGAAACCTGTTAAGAAACGACGGCGCAGCATAATCCGTTTTCATTAATTTTTGTTAACCCCCAGCCAGCCGGGTAACCCTGTCGTCCACATCCCACGCCGGTCTTTTCCGCGAGCTTCGGATGCAACGCCGCCGCACACGTTTGTGCTCTAATCAGAAGTTCAAATATCATCCGTTCGAACTCCTTAAATACAACTATGAAAACTGCAACGATTGTTCTTATTAGTCTGATCTTCCTGTCGAGCTTGGGCGCTGTCACTCAGGCCCAACGTCGAAGAGGCACGGCCAGGCCGGCTGCACCAAAATCTCTTCCAAGCCAGCCCGTAACCCAGCCGACGCCTGCGTCAACACCGATCGCCCCGCCGCCTGAACCGTTACCGCCGGTCCTTTTGGCAGTCGTAAACGGCCAAAACGTGACGACTGCGGAAATTGATCCGAAGGCCCGCGAAGAGGTTGAGAGCTTGCCATCAAAAATCGCCGAGGCACGCCGGCAAGTTTTGGAATTGGAGATCAACACTTTATTGCTGGAGGGTGAAGCCCGAAAACGGAAGCTCACTTCACAACAGTTATACGACATTGAGGTTACGAAAAAACTGACGCCACCAACAGCGGCGGAGATAAATAAGTTTATCCAGGAGAACGGTGATCAACTCGACCAGGTCGATCCGGCACACGCACGCGAAGAAGTAGCTGCGTTTCTCCTGGGTGAAAAGGAGGCGAGGGTTTCTGGCGATCTGGTGAAGCGCCTTCGGGCGTCAACTCCTATCGTCAAGGGGGCAGATTTCACCGGGGACAATCTTGCGCCATCCGTCGTCCTGGCGACCATCGGCGGACGGACCATAACCGCGGGCAAAGTAAACGAGCGGCTCAAGCCCGTTATCTATCGACTGCGTCTGAATAGCTGGGAGGTGCAGAAGCCTGCTTTAGACACGACGATCAACGATTTGCTTTTACTGGCGGAGGCAAATCGGCGGAATGTTCCGCCGGAAGAGATTGTCCGTAAGGAGATAAGCGAAAGAATAAAGCCGCCGACTGATGCCGCCGTTGAAAAATTCTACGCAGACAACAAAGCGCGCATTAGGGAGGACCTGAATTCGATCCGACCGCAGATTGCGAATTATTTGCAGGAGCAGGATCGAGAGCGACTGGAGAAAGAGTTTTCTGAGAGACTTCGAAAAGGCGCCGACATTCGTTTGCTCGCTTCCGAACCTGAACCTCCAGTGCAGGCGATTAACCTCGACGATGATCCATCACGCGGCGACGCAAACGCACCGGTGACGATTGTCGAGTTTACCGACTTTCAATGCCCCTCATGCGCCGCAATGCATCCGATCCTTGAGGACGTGCTGAAGACTTATGGAAATAAAGTGAGACTGGTAATACGCGACTTCCCGTTAAGCATGCATGCCCACGCGCGTAAAGCCGCGGAGGCAGCAAATGCCGCGCACGCGCAGGGGAAATTTTTCGAGTACGCAGCGTTGATGTTCAAACGTCAAAACGCTCTCGATGTGCCTTCACTTAAAAAGTATGCCAGTGAGATTGGTTTAAACCGTGCACAGTTTGATGCTGAGCTTGACAGTGGAAAGTACGCGCCGGAAGTCAGGCATGACGTAAGCGAGGGTGAGATGTATGGCATCGACAGCACGCCCACAATTTTCGTTAACGGTGTGGCGCTGAGAGTGTTTAGCGCCGACGGGTTGAAACAGGCCGTCGACCGCGCACTCGCCGGGCCGAACGCATCCAGGGGCTCACAATAGCGCGTTAATGGGGCAGTAGTCCGACCGGGCTACTGCCCCTTCCAACTACTGCGCCGCTTTCTTGTGAGTCAGTATATTGCACGCCTCAGCAGCACTAGCCGGATCGATCGCCGCCGATCCTTCGTCGATATGACGAATGATGCCTTCCTTGTCGATTACGAACGTGGCGCGATTTCCAAAGCCCTGCTCTTCATTGAAAATCCCGTAGTCCCTTACAACTGTGCGTTTGAAATCGCTGAGGATGGGAAAGGTGACGCCGATTTGTTTTGCAAACTCGCGGTTGGCGGGCACGCTGTCCACACTTAGCCCGAAAACCTGCGTGTCAGTAGCTTCGAATTTGGCGATATCAGCCTGATACGCCTTCATTTCTTTCGTTCAACCACCGGTAAATGCCAGCACATACGCTGCCAGCACGATATTCTTTTTCCCTTTGAAGTCGCTGAGCTTGTATGTCTTGCCATCCGTCGCACGGAGCGTAAAATCCGGGGCCGGTTGGCCCACCTTAAGATGCGTCTTAGGAGGCGGTGGTGGCGGTGCTGCAGGCTGCTGCGGCGCTGTCTGCGCCAGGGCTGAACCGCTAAGCACGGCCAGCGTAAACAAAAGCGCTAAGATTTTTTTAGTCATTGGTCCAACTCCTCTAATCAATCTTTGGGCCAGGCGGCGAATGTTAACCATCCAAAGTAATACTTCCGAATTCACCGCGACACACTAACGTCAAACAAGATGCCTCAAATCGCCCGAAGCATAGACGTTAGGACTAGCCGGGGCAAGTTTTAGTACAATCCGGTGACAAGAAGTCAGTACCACGTCGCGGTAGCGGGTGGTACTGACTTCATTGGACCGCATGCATACGCAGGCCAGGCAGAGGGAATAAACGAGATGGTTTCGCTCAAGCCAGAACGACTGAAACGTTACAAAGACATCACCATGCTGATGGTGAAGTATGGGCGTTCCGATCTCGTCAAACAGGCCGGGCTTGAAGAGCACCTCGAGCTTGATGAGGCAGCTTTGGCGGAAACGGCGCCCGAAGCAAAAGAACTCGCCGCCGATCTCGAAAAACTTGGGCCCACCTTTATAAAGCTGGGCCAGTTGCTTTCCACTCGCGCTGATCTTCTACCGGCGCCTTATCTTGAAGCGCTCTCCCGTCTCCAGGACCACATTGAGCCGTTTCCATATGAGGAAGTCGATCGAATTGTTTCGAGCGAACTCGGTGTACGTATTTCAAAAGCCTTTGCCGAGTTCGATCCCAAACCTATCGGCGCTGCATCCCTGGCCCAGGTGCATCTGGCTTCCATGCGTGACGGCCGCGCGGTGGTGGTTAAGGTACAGCGACCGAACATCCGCGAGCAGATCGTTGAAGACCTCGAAGCCCTGGAGGAAATTGCCGCCTTCATGGACGAACATACCGAGGTCGGCAAACGCTACGAATTCGGTAACCTGTTGCTGAGCTTGCGTCGCACCTTGTTGCGCGAGTTGGATTTCAAACTCGAAGCGAACAATCTCATAGCCCTCACCGAGAACCTGAAAGAGTTTGAAAGAATAATCATCCCGGAACCGGTCGACGATTTTACAACTTCCCGGGTCCTCACAATGGACTACATACCGGGCAAGAAGATCACCGAATTGAGTCCGCTTAGACTGATGGAGATCGATGGTCCGGGTCTGGCGCGAGAGCTCTTTCGCGCTTATCTGAAACAAATACTTATTGACGGGCTGGTCCACGCAGATCCACATCCAGGCAACCTCCTGCTCACGGATGATGAATGCATTGCCTTGTTGGACCTGGGGATGGTCGCTCGTCTGTTGCCGGGTTTTCAGGACAATTTGCTGCGTCTATTGATGGCTATCAGTGAAGGCCGGGGGGAAGAAGCGGCTGAGATCTCAATTCGGATGGGCGAGCCAAAGTCCGGTTTTAATAAAGCCGAATTTACCAGACGTGTCGGCGAAATCGTCGCCGAGAATGCGGATGCGAGTGTCAGCCGCTTGAATTCGGGCCAGGTGGCGCTGGAGATAACCAGGATCGCCGCTGACACATGGTTTCGCCTGCCGATGGAGTTCACCCTTGTTGCCAAAGCGCTACTGAATCTCGATCGCGTCGTTTTTTCGCTGGACCCGAATTTCGAGCCCGCCGCTGTAATACGTCAACGTGCTACTGAAATACTTCAGCGCAACGTTATGAAGAGCCTGACGCCGGCGAACCTGATAAATGAAATCGTTGAGCTCAAGGAGTTTGCGGAAAAACTTCCTTCGAGGATCAACAAGATCCTGGATACGGTCGGTAACAATGAGCTGAAAGTGAACGTCGATGCTATCGACGAGAAGATGATCGTCGAAGGGTTTCAGAAAGTAGCTAACAGAATTACGCTGGGGCTTATTCTCGCAGCACTCATCGTAGGCGCTGCCATGCTGATGCGCGTTGAGACATCATTCCGCATTTTGGGCTATCCCGGTATGCCTATGATTTTCTTCCTGCTCGCCGCCATCGCCGGCCTTGGGCTCGCCGTCAGTATTGTCTCCACCGACGTTAAAGCCCGTCGCCAACGCAAGTGAATCGTGGGATTGATTACTGGGACTTTTCTTTTTGGCAATTAGGGTGATTGCTCGCTCTAGTTGGAGGGGCGAATGGAGCAAGATTTTCCAGGTGCAGTACCTGAGATACCTGTCAGTGACGTCGACCGGGCTGCGGCGTACTACAAAGACCATCTAGGCTTCACCATAGACTGGGGCGGTGGAGACGGTGGGATCGCAGGAATTTCAAAAGGAAGCTGCAGAATGTTCCTGACTAGTCGCACTTTTCGCGAGCATCACGGTAATTCAGCGCCCGCAGTGATCTGGCTAAACCTCAATAGCAAAAAAGACGTCGATGATTTGTACAAGACGTGGAATCGCGGCGAAGCGCGAATTGTCTCCCCTCCCGAGTCAAAGCCGTGGCAGTTGCATGAGTTTACGGTCGAAGATCTGGACGGCAATCTGTTACGCGTCTTCTACGATTTTTCGAGGGAGACGCGCGGAGTGTGAATCTGGGTCTATTAGTCTCAGTTCCTGTTCTCACGTACTCGGTTGCTTTTCCGTCATTCGAACCGGATACCAAACCTACGCCCTTCCTTACGGTCGGGCTACTGCCCCGAATTTGCCGGCTCGTCCCCGCTCTCGATCCATCAGCTTTCCTTCCATGCTTATCCGTGTTTAAAACCTCAAGAATTTCTCAAGGTGATTGCAATAAAACTATTCCCGTTGGCTGATTGACGAATTTCCCAACAAAAAGGGTGGGTTTTTATGGGCTTGGGCAGGAACATATCAGCAAGGAAGGATTCGCCTCAAAGAATGTTTCTAATTGACTCCTCTCACGATCTGGCGGGCTCAACGACGGAGCTTATTACTGAAAAGATCTGCGAGCCGGCTTCTCCTTCACGCATTTCAAGGGCGCGGTTGCTATGCATGCTCGAACGGAGCATGGCGGCGGGCACTTCAACAATAATCAGCGGTCGCGCGGGTACGGGGAAAACCTCTTTGGCGGTGGATTTTGCGCGCAAATGTGGACGGCCGGTCGCCTGGTACAAGGTAGACGCACCCGATGCTGATCCGAAACTGTTTTTCCAATATTTGGTCGCCAGCATACGCGAGCAGCGTCCCGCTTTTGGGGCCGGGTCGCTGATGCCGCTGGTGACGAAGGTCGATCTTGACCACATAGCGTGGCTAACGGAGGCGTTTGTTTACGAGTTGGCTGAGGGCGAGGGGGCCGGGCCGCTGCTCCTGGTGATCGAAGATGTCCACCTCGTTTCCGACTCTGATTGGCTGGAACCTTTCTTCGGGCGT
>JBGTCM010000237.1:0-5338 GCA_041748795.1 Pyrinomonadaceae bacterium | reverse complement strand
CGCACGGGAATGGTGTGATAAGCAATAAAGGAATTCTTGTCCGGGTCTCCCACCGGACCTTCCACATCGACCCCGCCAATTGGATTGGGCCGATCCAAAACAAAGACCGGAACTTTCGCCTTCGCAGCTTCTTCCATCACGTAGCCGAGCGTGGAAATGTAAGTGTAGAAGCGCGTCCCAATGTCCTGGATATCAAACACCAGGGCATCAAGGTCTTTGAGGTGCTCTGGCTTGGGCCGCCGCGTTTCGCCGTAGAGCGAATAGACTGGTAGTCCGGTCTGATCGTCTTTTGAATCGGAAATTTTTTCGTCAGCGAGGCCGCGAATTCCGTGTTCCGGTGAGAACAGCGCTACCAGTTTTACGTTTGGAGCTTTATGAAGTACATCGATAGTTGCTCTGCCCGCGCGATTCCGGCCTGTGTGATTGGTTATCAACCCAACCCGCATTCCGTTGAGCTGCTTGAAACCATCCCGTTCGAGCACGTCGATGCCGGTCATTACCTTTTCATTAGTGCTGATATTAATGGCCGAGGCCAGAGCTTGCTCTCGCGTGAAGGTGAATCGCGCGAGATCGCCGTTGAGAAGCTTGTAGTATTCGGTTGACTGAATGTGAGCGCGCGCGACCACGGCTATATCGGTAACCGCGCCGGCAACAATCGAAGCCACCCGTCCGCGCAAAGCGCCAACATCACCCTTTCCGTCCGGATGAACCCGATTGCTTAGAAAAATTACAAACGTTTTAGAGGCAGGATCGATCCACAGGGAGGTGCCTGTGAAACCCGTATGCCCAAACGAGCCGAGTGGGAAAATATCGCCGCGGTTGCTTGAAAAACTTGTGTTGATGTCCCAACCCACACCGCGGGTCCATCCGTTCTCTGAAACCAGACGAGGACGCGTCATCTCCGCCACGGACAGTGGCCCAAGAATACGGACCCCGCGGTGAACTCCTCCATTCATGATCATCTGAGCGTAGATCGCGAGATCGTCGGCCGTAGAAAACAATCCCGCATGCCCGGCCACACCATCCATGCGGTATGAAGTCGGATCATGAACTTGTCCTCGCAACCACTTCTCAGCGTCGGGCGCGTTGGCCTGAGGCGTATCGCCGAGGTAGCTCATCTGCCCGCGTCGCTTTTCCGTTGGAGCAACACGCAGCCGCAGGCTGGGGGCCGGTATGAAGCCACTGTCGCGCATACCGAGCGGCTTGAAGATATTCACGCGCGCGAATTCGTCGAGCGGCAGACCGCTGGCGCGTCGCACGACTTCGCCGAGGGCGATGTAACCAATGTCGCTATACACAAACCTGGCGCCGGGCGGGTTACGAAGTGGCTCTTTAATCAATCGCTTGATTGCTTCGTCATAACTGGTCCAACGCTCGCGCAAATCGAAATCCGGCTGGTAACCGGAGCGGTGCGTCAACAGTAGTTCAATCGTGATGCGTTCTCTTCCCTCGCCTTTGATTTCCGGTATGTAGTTGGAGAGTGGATCGCTAAGACGAACGTTACCGCGCTCAACCAGGATCATGATGCTGGTGGCCGTGGCCACCACTTTGGTCAGACTCGCGGCATCGAAGATCGTATCCGCTGTCATCGCTTCACGCGACGGTTCGAGGGCGCGATTGCCATACGCTTTACGCCAAACGACCTTGCCGCTTCTCGCTACCAGCACAACAGCGCCCGGCAGTTGCCGCTTACCAATAGCATCTGCGATGACGCTGTCCATTTGCGCCAGCCGCGTCTGGGAAACAGAAACTGCTGCGGGCTTGGCTTGAGGTAACTGCGCGAACGACGAACCTGCGAATGCGCAAATGAGCAGAAGGGAAATTACTACTCGGCGAGACGCTGGAGCTGATTTAGGGATTTGTTGAGCTTTGATCATTGAGTTACAGCTACCATGAGCTTCTAAAGAACCTTGAAACAGTTAGAGGTAGGGAAGGTGGGCATGCCCCCGCTTAAAATTCCGCGGCGTTCGACGCGCGAGGCAAAGAGCGGGGGCATGCCCTCCTTCCTTACCTCTAACTATGCACAGGTCAGCCTTAGTCCCCTACCTCTAACTATTCACAGGTCAACCTTTCTTCCCTACATCTAACTATTCAGCGCAGCCTGATCCGCCACAACATACTGACTTTGGACTTTGGACTTTGGACTTTGGACTTTGGACTTTGGACTTTGGACTTTGGACTTTGGACTTTGGACTTTGGACTTTGCTCTTCGCCCTTCCCCCTAGTTCGTCTTAGTCACCTGTATCCCGGTCCCACGCGGATAAAGCCCCGGTAACGAAATCGGAAGTTTCCCAGTGATATCAATTTGTCCCGTCAGCGCGCGGGCTGACGCCTGTTGCAAACTTGGCATGTCGCCGTACGCCACCATATAGGTTCGCAACTGCGGAAAACTCTGAAGCACGTACGGATTGCCGAAACTAATCGCCACAACCGGTTTCTTACCGGCTATCACAGCCGCCAGGGCTTTTGCCCCCGGATCCGGCAAGCCCACGCTGCGCACCTGTCCCGTCCGCACTCGCCCGTACAGAGAAGCGATTACCATGTCGGCCTGGCCGGCCTTCGCGATCGCTTTTTGGACATCCGCTTCTGAAGAACGTTCGTCAAGGACCATCGTCTCAACTTTACCAACATTACGAGGGAGCGCGCGCAGGAAAGCGCCGGCAATCGTCAAACGATCGTCGCCGTTTGTGATTGCTAAATTAAAGATCCGCGCGTCAGGTTTCGGACGCAAAGGCACCAGGTTCTGGTCGTTGCGCACGAGCGTGACCGCATGCTCTGCGATGTCCTTCGCCAGCGCGCCCACGTCCTTGCTCGAGACAATCCGGTCGATGTTATCGAGCGGAACTATTCGTTGTTTTACCAGACCTAAATCGTATTTTGCCGCCAGTATCTTTCGCGCCGATTGCTCAATTCTTCCTTCAGTCAAGCGACCGCTACGCACTGCCTCGCGCACACCGCGCACGGCCGCGTCATTATCCGCCGGCTTGAGCAACATATCCGCTCCAGCCTCGAGCGCGCGTACTGCAGCTTCGTCCTGCCGAAAATAGATCGTCAAACCACTCATGCTTAACGCGTCCGTCACGATCAAGCCGCCGAAGTGGAGATCGTTTCTCAGCATTTTGCCAATCACGGGCGACACAGTTGCTGGAATTGCGGCGCTCTGCGCGACAATCTCACCGGCCTCATCCGTATCAACGCGCATCCGGTCATCTCTCGGCAGCGGCTTAACCGAAGTCGGATCGATTTGAGGCAAGCCCACATGGGCCACCATGATGGAGCCAACTCCCGCATCGATAGCCGCGCGAAAAGGAACGAGCTCGACTGTGTCCAGACGGTTGCGGTCTACGTTGATTTCCGGCAAGCCCCGGTGCGAGTCCACCGCCGTATCGCCGTGTCCGGGAAAATGTTTAGCCGTCGCAATCACGCCGGCTTTTTGAGCCCCCTCAGTGAACGCCGCCGCAAACCGGCCCACTTCCACCGGATCTTCGCCGTAAGAACGCACGTTAATCACCGGGTTGGCCGCGTTGTTGTTGACGTCAACGACCGGCGCATAAACTTGCTGGATGCCCATTGCCCGCGCTTCACGCGCCGTGATCTCTCCCTGCCGGCGCGCGTACTCAGGATTCCCGGTGGCGCCAACTGCCATGTTCCACGGAAAATTTACCGTGTCGTCAAAACGCATTCCTGAACCCGCTTCGAGATCCGCGGAGATTAGAAGCGGGTAACGCGCCGCCTGCTGCATGCGATTCATCAGAACTACAGATTCATAAACGGGGCCTCGGAAAAGAATGATGCCGCCTATGTGGTTCTCTTCCACCTGCCGCTTTAACGTTTTGAATGCATCGCTGTCCTGATTCAGAAACGTCGCATTCACACCGACGGAGACTAGTTGACCGATCTTCTGGTCCAAAGACATCTTGCGAAGTTCTTTGTTCGCCCATTTCAGAGCGTCGCTTGAAGGCTGTGAAGTGAAGGGCCTGGCTTTTTCCAGCGGTGCGGTGGAGGCCAGGTTGAGTGGCGCGCTTGAACCCAGGTAAACAGTTCCGCCGATTACTGGAGACAGGCCAAACACCACGGCCATGAACAAAGAGATGGATGATCGCAATAGCGAAACGGACCGAATCATTTGAATTATTTCTCCCATTGATGTCAGTACCACCTGCGTTAGCGGGTGGATAGGCGTTGAGTGCACCCGTGAAGATACCCACCCGCTCACGCAGGTGGTACTGACCTTCTCAGCAAGCTAAAGCTTGGACTCTATACGCCTGTTAACGGCCAATTCGTCTTGCCGGCTCTCCGGCGCAGGTGCAAATGCCAGACTCGACAGCCACGCAACGATCAGAGTTATCACACTGCCAATGAACACATACCAGGTCCAGGCGATGCGCGTCGCGAAATATATATAGAGCATCACGGCACCGCTCACCAGCATCCCGATTAACGCGGGCGTCTGGCTGACGCGCTTTAGAAAGACTCCCACCAGGAACACACCCAGGATTGGACCATTGATTAATGATGCGATGGATAAGGCCAGGTCCAACGCTGAGCGGTTCTTGTTTCTTAGGACCAGTGCCACTCCGATCTGCACAACGCCCCACAACAGTGTCAGCAGGTGCGACACCTTTAAATAATGCTTATCTGAACGGCCGACCCTCAAAGGTTTGTAAAGATCGTTCATTGCGGTGGCTGCGATCGCGTTCAGTGACGAAGACATTGCCGCTGCAAAGATCGCCGCCACTACCAGACCCGAAAGTCCCGGCGGCAAATGGCGCGTAATGAAATCGGGGAACACCCGATCGCCGCCCGCAAACGGAAAAGCAGTCGAAGCCGCCGCTGCGTAACCAGGGTCGGTAAACGGATGATAGAAAGCAAAGAGCAGCACTCCAATAAACAGGAAACCGATAAACTGGCCGAGAACGACAGCACCACTCGTCAACAACGCGGCGGAAGCTTTCTTCGGCAGGTCAGTGCAAAGATATCTTTGCACCAGATACTGATCAGTTCCGTGCGTACTCATCGTCAGAAAGCAACCGCCGATCAGTCCTGCCCAAAAAGTAAATGTCTTGGTGAAGTCGAAGGTAAAATCAAAGAGCGAAAATTTGTTGTATTGAGAGGCGGTGGCCATAGCCGCGCTCAGTCCACCATCGATCGAACTTGTCAAAATCACGGCCGCGGCAATCGCTCCTACGATGTAGATGCCGAGTTGAATCACCTCCACCCAGATGACCGCTTCCATGCCGCCGAAGTAAGTGAAGATGATCATCGCCACACCAATCAGCACGATTGAAGAGACGATTATGACCTCGGCATTGGCCGCAGGCTGAAAAGATGTATAAAC